>CABQAC010000036.1 GCA_902462035.1 uncultured Eubacteriales bacterium | reverse complement strand
GATCTGACCTTGTGGTGGAAATCAAAGGCTTTGACGATGCCGCGGCCGAGAAAAAAGGCCTGTTCCAAAGCGTTAAAAAGCACATGTCCAAGGTTATGGCCCAGTACAGCAAAACCAGCGCCAATATCGACAAAATCGTTTCCGCGCTGGAAGGGCATAAGCGCCAGATGATCAAGGATGTTGCCATGCTTGACCAGCTGTACGAAAAAAACGCCGCGTATTTTAAAGAGATTTCGCTTTATATTATCGCGGGCAAGGAAAAGCTGCGGGAAATCGAGGAGGAAGTGATCCCCCAGCTGCAGCAAAAGGCCCAGGAAACCGGCGATCAAACCGACCTGCAAAAGTTACAGGACACCCGGGATTTTTTAAACCGGTTCGATAAAAAAATCAACGACCTGATGATGACCCGGATGATCAGCATCCAAATGGCGCCCCAAATCCGCATGCTGCAAAGTGGCGACACCCAGCTGGCGGACAAAATCCAGTCCTCCCTGATGAACGCCATCCCCCTGTGGAAAAATCAAATTGTCATCGCCATTGGCCTGAACAACACCAAAAACGCGCTGGAAGCCCAAAAAAAGGTCAACGACATGACCAACGCGCTGCTGAAGAAAAACAGCGAAATGCTCAAACAGGGCAGCATCGAAATCGCCAAGGAAAGCGAACGTTCCATTGTGGATATCGAAACCCTGCGCCAGACAAACAGCGATTTGATCACCACCATCAACGAAGTCATCCGGATTCAGGACGAAGGCCGCAGCAAACGGCTGGAAGCGGAAAAGGAGCTGGCCCAAATCGAGGCCGACCTCAAACACGCGGTCCTGTCCGCCAACACACAGCCCCATGGATAAAGCGCTTGCTCAAAAAAGCGGGAGAAGGCCTTACGCCCTTCTCCCGTTTTTATCCTTATTCCTTACCGGCGGATCCGCACCGGCGGACCCGCTAACCCGTTTCGGAAACCGCGATAAAAAAGAACCTTCTAAAACGCAGCACTACGCCGCCGTTTTTCCGGACTGGGTAGATTTCAGCGGCCCGGCGGGCAATTTCCTTTTCAAAGGCCGCGGCGCCCTCGGAATCGAGCGCTGCCAGGTACGGCCGCAGCCGCGTTCCCTTCACCCATTCCACCAGCGATTGGTGGGAAGGCATATGATGATAATAGACGGTCTCCCAAACCTGAAACGAGCTGGAACAATCGGATAAAAGATCGAAATATTCGTCCGGTTTCAGCG
This sequence comes from uncultured Eubacteriales bacterium, assembly GCA_902462035.1. Lineage (GTDB taxonomy): Bacteria > Bacillota > Clostridia > Oscillospirales > Acutalibacteraceae > CABQAC01. Next base: position 10,737 of record CABQAC010000036.1, on the reverse strand, counting down.
TCCTGTTGGCCTCGAACACCTCCTGCCCAAACCCCCATTTCGCCTCGGCCGCCACCTCTTCAATCATTTGAAACAGCGGTTCCCCGCCGTTCATAGGGATCTGGACGGCAAGGGCGCCGTGGGGATTGAGCTTTTTCATCAGGTTTGGTATCAAAACCTCGTGGTTCGGAATCCATTGCAGACACGCGTTTGAAAATATCAAATCGTACCGGTCCGGAAGCGATTGGGCGTCGCAAACCTGAAACGCCGCCTGGGGGTACTGTTCCCGGGCGCGCGCAATCATATTGGGGGAATTGTCGATTCCCAGAACAGCCGCGCCCGGGAACACCGAACGCAGTACGGCGGTGCTGTTTCCAGGGCCGCAGCCAATGTCCACCACCTTTTGAGGGCGGCAGAATTTGGCGCGGTTCGCCAAATCCTCCGCCGGCTGCGTCCTTTGGGCTTCGAATTTTAAATACTGCGCGGAATCCCAGTCCGACATAAAAACATCTCTTCTCTTATTTGGTTTTCCCTTCGGTCAGAACATCCCCATCAACGCCCGTTATCCCGGCGTATTGCTGCATCCCTTCCATCAGCCGGCACAGGGTCGCCAGGCCGTCCAAAATACCCTGCAAATCCTGTTCCGGCCACGAACGCAAATAAGCGGCGTAGCGGTCCTCCAAATCCTTTTCGACCGCCGCAATGGTTTTGGCCCCTGCCGCGGTCAGCGAAAGGCGCACCACCCGCTCGTCTTTGCCGTCCCGTTCCCGGCTGATCAATCCCGCCGACTCGATTTTTTTGCACAGGGAGGACGTATTTCCATTGTTGGTGCCCAACTGCTGGGCCGCTTGGCCCACCGTGCATGCGGAACCGCGCCGAATCTCAAAAAGCAGCCTTACCTGCTGGGCCGTTAAATGATGGCTGGCGTAAACGGGGCGAAACATGCTTTCCAGCCCATCCGCGCAATATTGTAACAGCTGCCACATTTGATCCCGGAAATAACCTTCTTCCATAAATTCTCCCATTCCTTTATCTTGAATATCTTTACGGTAAATATATTATAGAAAGGATTGGAGCGATATGTCAAGTTCTCGCGCGCAAAGTCATAAAATATCCAGCGATTTGAGCTAAAACGCTATCCATGCAATTAAAACGTATGGTTCTTGTTGCGATATATTCTTTCAATCCGCTTCAAAACCGAGGCCGCCTCCTCCGCCGTCAAGGGGAAGTCGAAATAACAGGACAGGCCTTCCGGGTCCAACGCTTCGCATACGTCGTCAATGTCTTCGGGCTTCAGGCCGATGTTAATGCGCTTGCCCGCCTGCTGGATTTTTTGCAGCACCGGGATCCAATGGCGGGCGGACGGCTGCCCCGCGCCGTACACCCACTGCACCCCGCCCAAGTTCTTGATCTGCAGCAGCGCGTCCAAATGTTTCAGCGCCCCAGGCCCGTCCAGATGAAAAATGGTGTTGCCCTTTAAATAGTCGATCTCCATTTGCAGTTCGGGCAAAATCAACGTTTCGAACATCTCGGGAGAAATCATGCAGATAAAATCGGCCGACGTGACATACCATTTTTCCGGGTGCCAAAGCCCCATCCAGTTGGTGCTGCCCGGCAGGTTTTGCCGGCAGATGCCGTAAAGCGTGTCCAACTGGCTGCAAAAGGCCGGAAACAAAGTCTCTTTGGCCACAGCGAACGCCTCGGGGCAGTCGTAAATATCCATACACAGCGCTTCCGGTCCACGGATCGATACCAATCCGTCCGCACCGGGATGCAGGTCGGTGATGCCAACCATGTAATCCCCCTTGGCGTCCGCCGCAACCTCCCGGGTCATGGCGACTATTTTTTGCCACCAGGGATTGTTCTGGCGAAAGGCCACCGCGTCCCGTTCCCAGTCGCGCACAAAAGGAACCGCGAAGCTGGTGGTTTCTTGGAACTTCAAATCCGCGCCAAAACTCGCGCCGAAAATATCCGGTCCCAGGTTTGGGTAGATCTGAGGAAAACTTTCGGCCAAATAAACGGTGTTTTCCATCTGTTCCCGGCCCGATTCGATCACATATCCGGTGTCGGTCCAGCGCTCAAGCAGGGATTTTGGCGCCTTGACTTGCGGCGCCATATGAGGATTCTTCGCCCCGTGAAGCAGCAGCACCGGCCGGTCGTGGTTTTCCATGGCCCAAAATTCCAGGTACCGCTGTTTCGCTTGTTCCCAGTCCTCTTTATATCGCATTTCATCTTCATCCTTTCGCGCAAGACGGTTGTTCTCTATTCTCACTGTAAAAAAACCAGGGTTGTTTGTCAACCGGCATTGGATCATTTTTATGTTTTTTCTTGCCGTTTTTGCGCGTTTTGCCAATTGACCGCCAAAAAGGCGGATGGTATAATAAGCTCATCTGTTGCGTGTGCAACCAACTGAAGGATCGACGCCTGCGCCAAGGGGCATTTCTGTTTGTTCATCGGTTGCGGGCGCAACTATTTACAGAAAGAAAGGAGATCCTGCCGTGGAGCTGATCATGCGGTACATCAACCGCACCTACCGTTCTTCCCTGCTATGCCGGAACAACACGCTGGAAAAAGAAGGGCTCAACGGTTACCAGCACAGCTACATCGCTCAAATCTGTCAACATCCCGGCATTTCGCAGGAACAGCTCGCCAAACGTATTTTTGTCAACAAAAGCAATGTGACCCGCCAGCTTTCTCTGCTGGAGCAAAACGGGTTTGTCTACCGGAAATGCTGCGAAACGGACAGACGCATTCTGCAGGTGTTCCCCACCGAAAAGGCATTGGCAATCTACCCAAAGGTCCACGCTCTATGGGTGGAGTGGAGCGAATACCTGACCGCCGATTTTACCGAAGAAGAGCGGGACCAGCTTTACGCGTTGATGGAACGGGTTACCGCCCGGGCCGTGCGCCGCGCCGAGCAGGAGGCTGGTAAGGGCCAGTCCGCCTGACGGGAGCGGTATCATACAATCCGGCCGGCGGGTTGCAAAAGCCGCGGCCCGGCAAGAGGAGTCGTTTATCGCATGCGAAAACTTTTGATTTATCTGCGCCCCGATTTGGGCACCATGTCCCTTGGTATTTTTCTAAAATTTTTGGGCAGCGTGGTGGAGCTGCTGATTCCCTACGTGCTGTCCACCATCATCGACGATGTCGTGCCCCGCAAAAGCGTACCGCAAATTCTGCTTTGGGGCGGTGTTATGCTGCTGTGCGCTGTAACCGCCCTGCTGACCAATATCCTGGCAAACCGGATGGCGGCTAAAGTCGCCCGCAACACCACCCAGGCGGTCCGGCACGACCTGTTTTCAAAAATTTCGTATCTTTCCAGCCGCCAGATCGACGAATTTTCCATTCCCTCGCTGGAAGCCCGGCTGACAAGCGACACCTATTACATCCACCAGTTTGTGGGCATGATGCAGCGCCTGGGCATCCGTGCGCCCATTCTGCTGCTGGGCGGCATCGCGGTAACCCTGGCGATGGACGCTTCGCTGGCGCTGGTGCTTATCGCAACGCTGCCCCTGATCGGCGGGCTGACCTTTTACATTTCCCGCAAGGGCATTCCCTTGTACTCCCACACCCAGGCCGCGGTGGATAAGCTGGTGCGCACTGTTCGGGAGAACATCACCGGCATCCGGGTCACCAAGGCGCTTTCTAAAACAGATTACGAAATCGACCGGTTCGACGGGGTGAACAACGATGTGGTGCGCTGCGAAAAGAAAGCCGGCATCACCATGGCCCTGACCAATCCCTTGATGAACCTGTTTTTGAATCTGGGCCTGACCGGCGTCATTCTGCTGGGCGCCTACCGGGTCAACGACGGGCTCTCTCAAACCGGATCCATCATCGCTTTTTTGACCTACTTTACCATCATCCTCAACGCCACTTTGTCCATCACCCGGATATTTAACGTCTATACCCGGGGCAGCGCTTCCGCCACCCGTATTTTCAAGGTGCTGGACGCGCCGGAGGAAATGGATGTACAGGCTATGCCTGCCGCCCGGGAACCCGACCATGTGACGTTCTCGTACCTGAAAGGGGAGCAAAATCTGACCGACATCAGCTTCGCCCTGAAAAAGGGGGAAACCCTGGGCATCCTGGGCGCCACCGGAAGCGGCAAAAGCACCCTGATCCATCTGCTGATGCGGTTATACGATCCCGACGAGGGCGCAGTCCGTATCGGCGGAAAAGACATCCGCACCATACCGCCGGAAGAGCTGCATACCAAGTTCGGCGTGGTGTTTCAAAACGATATTTTATTTGCCGATACCATTGCCGCAAACATCGATTTTGGCCGGGGGCTGCCCAGGGAATGGATCGAAGCGGCGGCCCGGGACGCCCAAGCCATGGAATTCATCTCCGGTTTGGCGGATGGGTTTGAGCACATGCTTACCCCCAAGGGCACCAATTTGAGCGGCGGGCAGAAGCAGCGGCTTCTGGTAGCCCGGGCGCTGGCCTCCCACCCGGAAATTCTGGTGCTGGACGATTCTTCCAGCGCGCTCGACTACAAAACCGACTCGCTGCTGCGCCAGGCGCTGCAGCGCGATTTTGGCACCACCACTACTATCATCATCGCCCAGCGGATCAGTTCCCTCAAGCACGCGGACCACATTCTGGTGCTGGAAGATGGGAACACCCTGGGTTACGGCACCCACCAAGAGCTGATGCAAAGCTGCGAGGTTTACCGGCAGATCAGCACGTCCCAGATGGGAGGCGATTCGGTTGCCTAGAATGGACCGTCCCCAGGAAAAACCCCAAGACCGCAAAAAGGTGCTGCTCCGGCTGGGGCGCTACTTGTACCAGTACAAATGGATGGTGCTGATGGCCATCCTGCTGACCATCGGCAGCAACCTGCTGGCTCTGATCGGCCCCACGCTGTCGGGCAGCGCAATCGACGCCATTGGCCAGCTGCCGGGCCAAGCCGATTTTAACCGGGTGTTTTACTACTGTGGGCTGATGGTCCTGTTCTACGCGGGATCGTCGGTATTGTCCTATATTTTATCCATACTGATGATCCGCCTAAGCCAAAAGGTAGTCTTCCGGATGCGCAAGGACGTTTTCGACCGGTTGGTCACGCTGCCGGTCCGTTTTTTCGACGCCCACCAGACCGGCGACATCATCAGCCGCATCTCCTATGACATTGACACGGTCAACGCTTCTTTATCCAACGACCTGCTGCAAATCTGCACCAGCATTATTACCGTGGTGGGTTCGCTGATTATGATGGTCACCCTCTCGCCCCTTCTGGTTCTGGTATTTGCGGTGACCATCCCCATTTCGGTTCTTTTTACCCGGTACATGACCCGAAAGGTCCGCCCTTTGTTCCGCAAACGTTCGGCTAAACTGGGCGAACTCAATGGGTTTGTGGAGGAAATCATCTCCGGCCAAAAAACGGTAAAAGCCTACCACCAGGAAGAGCACATGATCGGCCGGTTCGACGAAAAGAACACCGAAGCGGTAGACGCTTACTACCGGGCCGAATATTACGGCAGCATGACCGGCCCGTCGGTCAACTTCATCAATAACCTCTCCCTGGCGCTGATCAGCGTGTTCGGCGCGGTGCTGTTTTTATTCGGCCGCCTGTCTTTGGGTGATCTGTCCGCCTTTGTGCTGTATTCCCGCAAATTTTCCGGTCCCATCAACGAGATGGCCAACATCATCAGCGAGCTCCAGTCCGCCTGCGCGGCGGCTGAGCGGGTTTTCCGCCTGATCGACGAGGAACCGGAACCCGCCGACGCGCCCGGCGCTGCTGCGCTGCGCGATGTTGACGGCAATGTGGAAATGAACCATGTGCGGTTTGGCTACCTGCCCGGCAAAACCATTATCCACGATTTGAACCTGCGGGCAGACCAGGGCAGTTTGGTCGCCATCGTCGGCCCCACCGGCGCGGGCAAGACCACCCTGATCAATCTGCTGATGCGGTTTTATGACCCGGACAGCGGCACCATCACCCTGGACGGCCACGACATCCGCCAGGTCACCCGAAAAAGCCTGCGGCTTTCTTACGCCATGGTGCTGCAGGATACCTGGCTGTTCCACGGCACCATTTTCGACAACATTGCCTACGGCAAAAAAGGCGCCACCATGGAGGATGTCGTCCGCGTCGCCAAAGCGGCCAAAATTCACTCCTACATCACCCATCTGCCCTGCGGATACCAAACCATCCTCAACGAGGACGGCATGAACATCTCCCAGGGGCAAAAACAGCTGCTCACCATCGCGCGCGCTATGCTGCTGGACGCCAAAATGCTCATTTTGGACGAGGCGACTTCCAACGTGGATACCCGGACCGAGGAGGAAATTCAAGAAGCGATGCGCAACCTGATGAAAGGAAAAACCTGTTTCGTCATCGCCCACCGGCTCAGTACCATTCAAAATGCCGATACCATTCTGGTGGTCCGGGACGGCGAGATTGTCGAACAAGGCAATCACCGGGAACTGATGGAACGCCAAGGGGTATACGCGGGGCTTTACCGGTCGCAATTTTCTTAGGGCCGCACCGCGTAACGCTAAAAAAGCGCTGCTTGCCAGCGTTGGCAAACAGCGCCGCGGGCTATCCCGAATTCGTTATCAAAAGCAACCATCCTATTCCGCTTTCGTGCCCCGCGGTATCGTGCTTTGCGCCATTGCGGCGCCTCTTTTTTCTGTGCGGTATTTTTCAATTTTTGATTGAAATAAAACAAGAATCAGCCGATAATAGATGCAGCCATTTTTATAAAAAGGCGTATTTTTGTCCGCGGCGTACAACATAAAGCCACGGCAATGGAAAAGGAACGCAAAATTCTTTATTAGGCCCGTACCCAACGGGAGCTGCCCGGCAAAACGCAGCGTCTGCGGCTGCGCAAGCACTTTGGGATGGGGAAAACGGCTGCGCTTTTTAGGAATGCTTGAAGGGAGAGATACCATGAAAGCAAAACAAATCGGACTTTATCATGGGCCGGATGACGGCGCACAAAAAAACAAAGTCTACGGCGAGGCGCCTGAACTGGCGGCGCGTGTGCAGATGGGGACACTGCCCGCGGTGGAAAAACGGCTGCCGGAAAACCCATTGGTGGTACGCAGCTGGGAGGAAACGGGAACCTATGGGGGAACCGTGCGTTATGCGGAGATCAATCCGCGCTTTTGCCACTATCTACGTCATATCAACGAGGCTGCGCTGCTGGAAACCGGCCCGTCCGACCGCTGGCATCATTACAGCCGCATGGACGGCCCCGTGCTGCCGGGGGTACTGGAAAAATTCGAAAGCAGCGCAGATGCCCGGGAACATACCTTTTGGATCCGAAAGGGATTGCGCTGGTCGGACGGGGAGCCGGTCACCACGCGGGACGTGCGCTACGCTGTGCGGGATGTCCTGCTCCATCCAGAGATTCAACCGTTTTTGACCAATTCTGAGGGTTCGCTGATCCTTATGCCCGAATGGGAATGGCTCTTCTGGGGCGATGCTCCCGTGGTGCTGGAAGAACGGGACGAATACTGCTTTACCCTGCGTTTTGCGCAGCCGTATCCCGCCTTTATCACCCAGCAGGTGCGCAGCGCCCGCTGGCAGATGCTTTTGCGGCCGTTCCATTATCTGCGTCGCTTTCATAAGGCGTATGCCGATCCGGAGGAATTGTCCGCTCAAATGTGTGAAGCGGGTTTTGGGCCGGCGCAATGGGGCGCCTATTACAACAGCGTGGATCCAGCCGTACGCGAGGCGGGTTATTTTCTGCCTGCCCGGATTCCGCATATTGAGCGCTATCCTACCCTGGATCCCTGGGTCTATGAGCCGGGAGCCACTTTGGAGCATTGCCGCCTGACGCGCAACCCCTACTTTTATGCGGTGGATGAGGCAGGAAACCAGTTGCCTTATATCAGCGCGGTGGAACGCACGCTCAAGGGAAACCATGAGGAGTTGATGCAGCATATTCTTCAGGGAAAGTCAGATTTTGCCGGCTGTTTCCTTAAGCTGGCTGACCAGCCGATTTTGAACAAAGCAGGGCGGCAACATGATTTTTCCGTACTGTCGCTGCGGCTCTGGCAGGTGCAGCAGGTGGTTTATCTGATCAACCAATGTCCTGAGCAGGAGATTCTACGGCCGATCTTGCAGGATGTGCGCTTTAGGCAAGCGGTGTCGCTGTGTATCGACCGGGAAAAACTGGTGCGGGAGTTGTTCTTGGGCAAAGGCGAGCCGTCACAGGCCACAGCGGGGAAGGACAAGCCCTATTTTCGCCCTGAGTTTGCGCGCAGCTTTGCCCGCTATGACCTTGAAAAAGCCAATTCGCTGCTGGACGAAATGGGGCTGACCCGGAGAACTGCGCAGGGAATGCGCGTATTGCCGGGGGACGAGGTGCTGGAGCTGGTCTATTTCCAAGTAACCCCACCCGCCGATGAAGCGGCGGCGCACCTAAAGGAGCAGCTTGCCAAAATCGGCCTGGAGCTGCGCGTCATCCGCCTGGACCATGGCTCGCAGATGGGCCAATGGCAGCTGCGCAACCGTCATGTGTTCGGCGTTTGGGAAATGCCGGGCGACGATCCGTTGATCCCTTATCAGGTGGGCGGGCTGAGCGATCCGGTGCCGCTTTGGTGGAAATGGTATGAAAGCCGCGGCAGGCAGGGCGTGGAACCCAGCGAGCCAGGGAAAAAGCTTTATGCGCTGCGTGATCGGATGAAACAGGCGCAGACGGACGAGCAGCGCTATGCGCTGGCGGAAGAACTTTATCGTCTGCAGGCGCAGCAGCTTTGGGTGATTGGAATTGCGGCGGATACCCCACAGCTTTTTGTGGCACGAAACGGGCTGGGAAATTTGCGCTGCGCTGCGGAAAAAGGCTATTTTCTTTCTACCGCGTTACTGGGCGCCCGCCAATGGTACTGGAAGAACGCGCAGAAAAAAGCAAAAATCGACTGACGCAAAAAAAGGCTTGGAGTCCGGTCAATGCCGCACAAAAAAAGTGGCGCGGTATCTGCCCAATATAAAAATAAAGAGCGCCCCTCGATATCGCAATCACGCTACCCAGGGGGGCACAAAAGCAGACTGCCAACCTGCATATGATGGTTGCGCTTGATCGAGAATTCGGGGCAGCCCATGGCGCTGCTTGCCAGCGTTGCAAGCAGCGCTCTTTTTGGTGTGTTATGCGGCGTTGCCCCAGCCTGCGGCAGTCAGCGCCCCCAGCGGAACCCGCAGCCGCGCTTTTGTGCGGATCATTCTCTATTTAAGCGGAGCCTGTGGCTCCGCTTTTTTCATCTCCATTTTCAATCGACTGCTTTATTGGTGAAAAACAGCAAATAAAATTGTACCGCGCTGCACTTGACTTTTTTAATTTTTTTATTTTTGGCCCATTTCTCCGTCAACGTTCCTATAAAATGCAAAATTTTTTCTCTACCATTCTTTCTTGATTTCACGCGTTAACAAGCTATAATGAAAATGATGCGCAACCAATGAAGGAGGAACGGGGCCACATGTCATTTGCCAGAATACGCAACGGCGTAAAAGCCATCTTTATGAACGACGAAAACTACAATCTGGCGGTTTACTTCACCAGCAACGCGGTGATCACCTGCGCTACCGCTCTTTCCACCAATACCTTTATCAAATCATTTATGGTTTCCAGCAATTTCTCCACCGAACAAATCGGCGTGCTGGATTTTATCGAAAGCCTGGCCATGGTCATCGGCTGCCTGCTGATCGTGGGCATCACCGCCAGGGTGAAAAACGTCGTCAAGAGCAACGCCCTTTCCACCTTGTTTTACCTGCTAATCCCCATCGCCATTGTGATCATTACATTGTTTCAAAGCCAGCTCGCGCAGTTCTCCTTTTTAATCCTGGCCATATCCTACGGGCTGCAAAACTTGGGGCTGTCGTTTAAACAGGCGATCAGCAACAAATCCATGGTTAACTTTATCCATCCGGCGCGAATCAGCGGCGCCATGAGTGTCGCGTCGGTTATAGGCAACCTGTTCAGCATTCTGATGGGCACCGTTTCGTCAGCCATTATGCTGATCGCTTTCCCCTCGAATTATACCTTGCTGTTTTCCCTGTCTGTGGCCCTGTTTATCGTGGGAACCTTTTTGCTTTCCCGCTACAAGGTGGTCAATGCGGATAAGGCCCCCACCATCAAAATCGAGCGCAATCCGCTCAAGGCGCTGGTTCAGCTGGTTAAGATCCGTTCCTGCCGGAACATTATGGTCACCCATCTGACCAAGGGCGTGTTTACGACGGCTACCACCTATATCATCATTGTGGCGTATGATCATTTGCAGACCACCCCGGTGTTCCCCTCTTATCTTTTTATCACCTCCACGGTGGCAACGGTATTGGGCGCCACCATCTTCGGCTTTTTAAACAAAAAGTTTAAAACCGGGTATTTCTACGCAGTGGGCGGCATTCTCGCCGCGGTTTTTCTGGCACTCGCTTCCGCCACCCGGGATCAATTCATCTTTTTGGCCCTCTACTTTATCGCCATGCTGGGGGAACAATTCGTCAACATCAGCCTGCCCGCCGGGATCTACCTGAATATCGATTCCAATGTGCTGGGCAGCCTTTCGGGCGCGCGCATGCTGGTCACCTACGCGGGCAAGGGACTGTCCGCGCTGGCATTGGGTTATTTGCTCGGCACTTCCATCCCGGTATACCTGCTGTTTATCGTCATGGGCGTCATTCACCTGGCGGGCGCGGCGCTGTACTTTGTCACCTTCCGCGGTGAAAAACTGCCGGACCGGCCGGCGTAAAACCGGTCGATGTTTTGTTTTCCATGCAGTCAAAGGCCGGGCAGCCGATTTTATCGGCTGCCC
>CABQAC010000035.1 GCA_902462035.1 uncultured Eubacteriales bacterium | reverse complement strand
AAAGATGGGGCCCCACCGGAGGTGAAAATGAAAAGTACAAATAAGATAATAACAATAGGGATACTTCCATGCAACACTGGAGGCAAAAGCCAACAATACAAATAAGATAAAAACGAGCGTTTTTTCTTTCCCCGCCCAAGGCAAGAAAAAGTCCTGTTTGTTGATTAAAAACAAAATATACATATGGTAAAAAATACTGGCAATAAAAAAGCCCCACGGCACTGCCGTGGGGCTTTTCCTGCAATATTGGGGATGGCTGCTTATTTCAGTTCTTGCAGCGCTTTGCGGATGGCGCCCTTGCCAGCCACCAGCTGGGCAAAGATTCCTTCCACCTTTTCAGCCAGGCCAGCTTCGTACAAGTTTACACCGAAAATAGTCGCGTCGCTCAAAATGGGCCGAAGCGCCTCGGTGAACGGCCCCTTGTCCCCCAGCGCGATTCCCTTCAGATGCGCCTGCATCTCGGCCAGCCGCGGGTCGGGGCTGATCTCGAACGCTTCGCCGTCGTCATTCACACCCATCAGGTACCGGCACCAGCCCGCCATTACAAAGGGGATGGCGGTTAACGCGTTCACGTCCAAATCAGGCCGCGCCAGGTAGGCCTTGATTGTTTCGCCGTATCGCACCGGGATTTTTTGCGATGTGTCGGTGGCAATGCGCTGGGGGGTGTCCGGCATAAAGGGGTTGGGGAAGCGGACTTCCAGTACTTCCTTGATAAAGTCCATGGGATGGATAATCTTGGGATCCACCACCACCGGCATCCCTTCCGTATAGCCGATCTTTTCCACCAGCCGGGTCAGGTCTTTGTCCCGCATCTCCTCGAAGATGGTCTGGTAAGAAAGCAGGCAGCCGAAGACCGCCAGCGCGGTGTGCAGCGGGTTTAGGCAGGTGCATACCTTCATCTTTTCCACCATGTTAACCGTGTCCCGGGTGGTAAAGATCACGCCGCCCTCGTGCAGCGGCGGCCGCCCGTTGGGGAAGTTGTCCTCCACCACCAGGTATTGGGCCTCCTCCGCGTTGACAAAGGGCGCGGTATAGGTCTTTTTGGCTGTGATGATGATCTCGGTGTCCTCGAACCCGTCATTTTCGAGCATCGCCTTGACGTTGCCGTCCGGCCGGGGGGTGATTTTGTCGATCATGGTCCAGGGGAACGAAATTTTGCCGGATTTTTCAAGATAATCCACAAATTCCGGTTCCACAAGATTCTTTTCCGCCCAGATTTTCGCGATTTGCACCACGGCGGCAGCCAGCTTTTCCCCATTGTGAGAGCAGTTGTCCATGCTCACCAAAGCCAGCGGCGCGCCATTTTTACGGTACCGCTTGTAGCACAGGGCGCACACTTTTGCCATAATGTTCAGCGGGGCGGCCGGCCCGGCCTCCAGGTCCGTGGCAACGTCCGGCAGGTAACCGCCGTTGCCGCCCGTGATGGCATAGCCCTTTTCGGTAATGGTGAAGCTGACCATCTGCAGCGAGGGGTTTTCAAAAATTTCCGACAGCCGCGCCCAGTCGGAGCGGTTTTGGCTGTCCGCCGTCAGGGAAGACACGATGCTGCCGATGACCTTTTTTTCGATGGTGCCGTCCGCCTTCAGAACCACCAAAAGGCTTAAATTGTCATAGGGGTGGTAGGCCTTGTCGATAATCTCGTAATCGTAGCCCTCGGCCACAACCAGGCCGCGGTCGTAACTGCCCTTGTTAAGCAGGCTTTGCAGCACCGCGGCGGGAAACCCGCGGAAGATGTTGCCCGCGCCGAAGTGCAGCCATGTGGGTTCCTCCGCCGTTCGTTTGGCAAGGGCTGCCCGGTCGTACTCCGGCAGTTCGTACCCTTTGGCGGCCCACAGGTCTTTTAATTGCAGGTCACGCTTGTTCAGTCTCATCGATACATACACGCCTTTCGGTGGATTTATTTAGAGGTCTTTTCAATGGCCTCCCACAGGCCGTTCAAATAGGTGGCGCCCATGGCGCGGTCATACAGGCCATAGCCGGGCATGCAGACTTCGCCCCAAATGGTTCTGCCGTGGTCAGGGCGGATGGGGCCGTCAAAGTTGATGTCGTGCAGCGCCTTCATGATCTCGTACATATCGAAGGAGCCGTCGGAAGAAAGATGCGCCGCTTCTTCGAACACGCCGGGGGCAAAATGGTGCAGGTTGCGCACATGGGCAAAATGAATGCGGCCGGGCAGGGAGCGGATAATGGCCGGCAGGTCGTTGTTCAGGTCGGTGCCCAGGGAACCGGTGCACAGGGTCAGGCCGTTGTGGGGGTCGTCCACGGCGCGCATCATTTTATGGATGTTTTCCTGGTTGGTGATAATCCGGGGCAGCCCGAACACCGGCCAGGCGGGGTCGTCGGGGTGAATGGCCATGTTGATATCGTACTTGTTGCACACCGGCATAATCGCCTTCAGGAAATACACCAGGTTTTCAAACAGCTTTTCCGCGCTTACGCCCTGGTAGGCTTCGAACAGCTCCTGAACCTTTGCAAGCCGTTCCGGCTCCCAGCCGGGCATGACGAAGCCGTTGGAGTTGGCGTCGGTCTGATCAAAAAAGGTCTGGGGGTCAATGGTGTCCACCACCTTCTGGTCATACGCCAGTACGGTGGAACCGTCGGGCCGGGGTTTTGCCAGGTTGGTGCGGGTCCAGTCGAACACCGGCATGAAGTTATAGCACACCATGTGGATGTCCTCTTGGCCCAAATGTTCCAAGGTTTTGATATAGTTTTCGATATATTGGTCCCGGCTTGGCAGGCCGATTTTAATATCGTCATGGATGTTGACGCTTTCAATGCCGCTGATGCGCAGCCCCGCGTCCTCCACCACACCCTTTAAACTGCGGATTTTATCAAGCGGCCAAACCTCGCCCGGGGTGCTGTCGTACAGGGTGGTAATCACGCCTGTCACGCCGGGGATTTGGCGTATTTGCCGCAGGGTGACACTATCAAATTCCGTGCCGAACCATCTTAACGTCATCTCCATAAGCATTTTCTCCTTCTTTCAGTTGAAATGTGGAAACTTCTCCTACCTATTATAATATATCTTGCCAGCGGGGGCAAACGCAGCCGTTTAAAAGGAGACAGGCTCCCCTTTTTTAGAGGAATCGTAAATCCCCAGCATCAGCCGCAGCGTGTTGGCCGCGTCCGAGGCGGGCACTGGGAAGGGTCTGCCCTCCAGCAGGCAGCGGTAATAGTCGCCGATCAGCTCCTGGTGGCCGTAGCCCCAATAGCTTTTGCCCAGGCAGTTGTCCGTTTCAAAGGTAAAAACTTCGGCCTTTCCGCCCTTGGCCGTGCAGGTCAGGCGGCCGTCCTCCATCCGAAGGGTCATGTTCTCGCACAAAATCTCCACCATCACGGGGGAATCGGTGCAATACGCGGTGGTGGCGTAGAACAGCGCCGTCACATCGCCGAACGCAATATAGGCTTCGGCGGTGTCCTCCACCTCGATCACGTCCTTCAGGTGGTGGTTGCAGACATGGGCTTCCACCGCAGTGGGTTCGCCCAGGAAATACCGCAGCATGTCCAGGGTATGGATAGACTGGTTAATCAGCACGCCGCCGCCTTCGGTGGCCCAGGTGCCGCGCCAGCCGCTCTGGGTGTAATAAGGCGCGTCACGGTGCCAGGTCACAACGGCGCGGGCGCCCAAAATTTTTCCCGCCTTGCCCGAACGGATCAGCTCCTGCGCCTTTTGCACGTCCTTATTGTACCGGTTTTGGAAGCAGACCCCCACGCGTTTGCCGGCGGCCGCTTGTTCCAGTTCTTTCAGCTGCTCGTGGGAAATGGCGGGAGGCTTTTCCATCAGTACATGGATACCCTTTTTCAGCGCTTCCAACGCCATGGGCACATGCAGGTAATGGGGCGTGCAGATATGCAGCACATCGATTTCCTCGTTGGCCAGCATTTCCGAAAGACTGCCGTAAGCGTTGCCGCCGTACTGTTCGGCAAAAGCTTGGGCCCGTTCTTTTTTAATGTCCGCGTAAGCCACTGCCTTGGTGTCCGGATTCTGGCTTAAAACCGCGCCGTGTACCGCCGCGATGCCGCCGCAGCCCACAATCGCACTCTTTAACATAATGGTTTACCACGCCTTTCATATGAGTCGGATGTCCAAAGATAGCGAGCAGCCTGTTGGCTATTTCCAACAGGCTGCCTGATTCGGTCGGTGGTTATTTCTTGGAGCCGTAGGTCCCCTCGGTATCGAAATGAACCGTCTCGGTGTTCTTCAGCTTAGAAGTAGCGCGGCGCTTGTTCAGTTCCTCCAGGTACAGATCCTCGTCGAACGGCACGTCAACCGCATGGCCCAGCCAGCTGGACAGGTGCATCGCGTTGGAGATGGTCAGGCCGTTGATGCCTTCCACACCGTTGGCGATAAGCGGGGTGCCCTTCAGGATGGCGTCGGCAAAGGCGATCAGCACGCCCACGTGGCCGGTATGCTCGCCTTCCAGCTCCACTTCGATCTTTTCCACTTCCGGATGGCCGAAGCCCTTGGCGGAACCCATGCAGAAATCGCGCTCGTTCATGTCCAATTTATACAGGGTCAGGGTATCGTTTTCGCAGACCAGCTTGCCCTTTTCGCACAGAACCTCGAACCGGTTGGTGCCAGGGAAATCGCCGGTGCTGGTAACGAACACGCCGCTGGCGCCGTTGGGATATTCCACATACGCCGTCACGTCGTCCTCGACCTCGATGTCGTGCCAGCGGCCGTTATGTACGAACGCCTGCACCTTGCTGGGCATGCCGCAGATCCACTGCCACAGATCCAGGTTGTGGGGGCATTGGTTGAGCAGCACGCCGCCGCCCTCGCCGGCCCAGGTGGCGCGCCAGCTGCCGGAATCATAGTACGCCTGGGTACGGTACCAGTCGGTGATGATCCAGTTGGTGCGCTTGATGGCGCCCAGTTCACCGCTATGTACCAGGTCGTGCATCTTACGGTATACGGGGTTGGTGCGCTGGTTGAACATCATGCCGAACACCACGTTGCTCTTACCGGCCACCGCGTTCATTTCGCGGACCGCTTTGGTATAAACGCCCGCGGGCTTCTCGCACATCACGTGCAGGCCCTTTTCCATGGCCTCGATGGCATAGGGCGGATGGAAATAGTGGGGCACCGCAATAATAACGGCTTCACATTTGCCGCTGTCCATCAGTTCCTTTTCGGTGTGGAAAAGGGCAATGTCGCCGGACAGGTTTTCTTTTGCCCACTCCAGGCGGGAATCATCGATATCGGCAATCGCGGTCAGTTCTACATTTGGAACCTTGCCGGACATAATGTTGCGCGCATGGCCGGAACCCATGTTGCCCAGGCCGATGATACCAAGTTTTACTTTACTTGCCATGTCTGTTCCTCCTAAATTTTAGCAAAATATGAAAGGTCGCCGCCTTTGGGTCCAAATTAACGGAATCCAGCTTTGGTCAGGAAGTTGTAGCTGGACTGCAGGCAGTCGAAGGGGCTGCCGTCGCAGGAATCCTGCTCCACCATCATATACTGGGTGCCAGCCTTTTCAAAGGCCTTGAAAATGGCGGGCCAGTTCAAATTGCCTTCGCCCACCGGAGCCATTTTGCGCTCAAAGTTCTGAACCGTCATGTCCTTTAAGTGGATGACGGGCAGACGGCCGCTGAGGATATCGATCCACTGGCAGACGTCGGCGCCGCCGGCCTGTACCCAAAAGGTATCCAGGGTAAAGCCCAGCTCCTCGGGGGTGAACATTTCCATCAGCCATTCGATCATGCGCTTGCCGTTTAGTTTCATGAATTCGAAGTTGTGGTTGTGGTACATCAGCCGTTTTCCCGCCGCGGCAATCTTTTGGGCGGGCAGCTTGAAGTCCTCGCCGAACATGGCGATCCACTCGGCCGTGCGGTACCGCTCCGGCATGCCGCCAATGCCGATATGGTCACAGCCCAGAATGTCGTGTTCCTTGATGACCGCCTCGGTCTCGTTGAGGATCCGGTTGGGGTCGGTGTGGGTGATGACAATCTTCAGCCCGTTTTCGTCGCAGATTTCCCGCAGGCGCTGGGGCTCGATTTTGCCGATGCCGGACACCTGAACGGTGGTATAGCCGATATCTGCAATCTTTTTCATGGTGCGCTCAATATCCTTTTCGTTTTGGATATAAGTGCGCACGGTGTACAGCTGGGCGCCAATGATCATATTGTTATCCCCTTTCGTCAGCTGTTTTGCCAAAATAAACCCCCAAAGAGGAAATTTTGCAAGACAAAACGCCACGATAAATTCAGCTTGATTATACCATTCACCGCGGAAGTTACCATTGCAAATAAGCCCGTATTATATTGCAAAAATAGCGATCATCCGGTATAATGACGCCATAACCGTTTTTTCTTTGTCCGCAAGGGCCTGAACAGGGCTGAAAGGAGCATCCGTTATGGCGTCCATTGTTTCCTTTACCAATTCGCAAATGCATTATGCCCATTCCATCGACCATACGAAAAGCGAGGATTATCAACTGCACTGCCACACTTTTTACGAGATTTATTACTTCATCGGCGGCGACGTCAGCTATTTGGTGGAGGGCAAACGCTACAAGCCCACGCCCAACAGCTTGCTGCTGATGCCCTGCAAGGTGTTCCATGGAGTGAAGGTGGAAAGCGAGGAGTCTTACGAACGCTTTACCCTGCATTTTCTGGAAGACGTCATCCCGGCGGAGCACCGGGAACTGCTGCTTTCGGTTTTTAACGGGAACGGGCTGTATTACCAGAATGTCAACGACTACCGGCTTCCCGCCTTTTTCGAACATCTATCCGATTGTGTTTCCATGCCCGAGCCGCTGCGCTGGACCGCCATTGTGGCCGAACTGCAGGCGCTGCTGTCCCACCTGGCGTATATGGCCCAATCCGCCAGCAGCTCCACCCCCAGCGAGCCCATCCCCCAAACCGTGTCCCGGCTGATCTCCTACCTGAACAGCCATTATACCGAACCGGTCACCTTGGACGGACTGTCCGCCCGGTTTTTTATCAGCAAACACCATCTGAACAAGGTTTTCCGCAAGGCTACCGGCACAACGGTGGGGGAATACGTCATCTACAAACGGGTCATCGCGGCCCAGCAGATGATCCAAAACGGCATGGCGGCCACCCAGGCGGCCATCGCGGCGGGCTTTAACGATTATTCGGTGTTTTACCGGGCTTACCGCCGTATTTTAGGCCGCTCCCCGGTGCGGGAGCGGGATGCCGTGGCGCTGACCTGACGGCGAAGGGATGTCCCGCTAAGGACAAAGTCCATAAAAATCTTTTGATTTCTGAAAAAGTATGTTATATAATCAGGAACTATGAACCCGGCGGCATGGTTAAAGCCGGGGGCAGAATACAGAAACCGAGATGGGAAAAAGGAGAAGAGCGGTATGCAACAAAAATTTGTGGACAGTTTCGAATCCCTGGAACAGCGCACCGTACCCGATTGGTTCCGCGACGCCAAATTCGGCATTTGGAGCCATTGGGGCCCCCAGAGCGTGGCAATGTACGGCGACTGGTACGCCCGGAATATGTATATTCAGGGCACGCCGCAGTATTATTACCACCTGCGCCATTACGGACATCCCTCTCAGTTCGGCTACAAGGATCTGTGCGGCCTGTGGAAGGCGGAAAACTTCGACCCCGAGGGGCTGATGGACCTGTACTACAAGGCCGGCGCCCGGTACTTTATGGCCCAGGCCTCCCACCACGACCACTTTTTTAACTACGATTCGCAGATCAACCGTTTCAATAGCGTCAAGGTCGGCCCCGGCAAGGACATTTGCGCCCTGTGGCAGCAGGCGGCGAAAAAACGCGGGATGCCCTTCGGCTTGTCCGAACATCTTGGCATGTCCTACGCATGGTTCTCCACCAACAAAGACTGTGACCGTTTCGGCCCTTACCAAGGTGTTCCCTATGACGGCAACGACCCTGCTTACAAAGATTTTTACTGGGAGAACGAGGAATACCGCACCCCCATGGACCAGCCGGTCAACATGCCCAGCCCCCGTTATTCCCAAAACAAAAAATTCCAGCAGTATTGGCTTGCGGCCATCAAGGAAATGATCGATAAATTCCATCCCGAATTGTTGTATTCGGACAGTCCCCTGCCCTTTGGCAACGCCAAGCTGCCGGACAGCGACCACATGTACGACGTGTACGGAATCGGCATGCAGGCGGTGGCCTATTTGTACAACGACTCCATTGCCCAAAACGGTGAACTGCGCAGCGTTTACCTGCAAAAAGACAACCGCCCGGTCATTTACCGCACGGGTGTGCTGGACATCGAGCGCGGCCAGCTCAATGAAATCAACCCCCAGCCCTGGCAGACGGACACCTGCATCGGCGATTGGTTCTACGACGTCCGCGCCGTTTATAAGACCCCGGCCCAAATCATCGAAACGCTGGTAGACATTGTGTCTAAAAACGGTACGCTGCTGCTCAATATCGTTCAAAAGCCGGACGGCACGCTGGACGACGAGGCGGTTTACCTGCTCCAAGAACTTGCCGGTTGGTTTGCCATCTGCGGCGAGGGTATTTACAGTTCCCGGCCGTGGCGTGTATTTGGCGAAGGCGACAGCCACGTGGTCAAGGAGGAAGCCGTCCAGTGGAACAGCTCCGACCTGCGCTTTACCCAAAAGGACGGCAAGCTGTACGCCTTCCAGTTCCGCGCGCCGGACAACGGCGTGACGGTCATCAAGAGTCTGACCGAAGCGGACCGGGTGCAGAAGGTGGAACTGCTGGGCCATGGCCCGGTGGCGTTTTCCCAAGCGTTCGGCGTGGTTTCGGTTCAAATGCCGGAAAACCTGCCTTCGAAATACGTCAACGCGCTGAAAATTACCCTGGCGCAATAATGCCGGGTTGGGCGGCTCTGCGGGGCCGCCCTGATTGGTTTTATCGAAAGGAGAATGCGCTATGAAGCGATTCGCGCCAACCTTCGAATCTTTGTCCGAACGGCAGGCGCCCGACTGGTTCCGGGACGCTAAATTCGGCATTTGGAGCCACTGGGGCCCCCAAAGCGTGCCCATGTTCGGCGATTGGTACGCCCGCAAAATGTACATGGAGGGCACACCCCAGTACTACTATCACCTGCGCCACTATGGCCATCCCTCCAAGTTCGGCTACAAGGACATCTGCGCCCTTTGGAAAGCGGAAAAGTTCGATGCCGAAGCGCTGATGGACTTGTACTACAAGGCGGGCGCCCGGTATTTTGTAGCCCAGGCGACCCACCACGACCACTTTTTTAATTACGATTCGCGGATTAATCGTTTTAATAGCGTCAAAGTAGGCCCCGGCAAGGATATTTGCGCCATGTGGAAACAGGCGGCGGACAAACGCGGTATGCCGTTCGGCCTTTCCGAACACCTGGCGGCATCCTTCTCCTGGTGGGGGGTTAACAAGGGCTGTGACTTAACCGGCCCGTATAAGGGCGTGCCCTACGACGGCAACGACCCGGCATACCGGGATTTTTATTGGGACAATTACGAGCACGCCACCCCCAAAGGCCAAATGCCCGGGCCCAACAACCCGTGGTATTCCCGCAACCCCCAATTCGAGCAGTACTGGCTGAAAGCGGTTCAGGAGATGGTGGACCAATTTCACCCCGATCTGCTTTATTCCGACGGCGCTTTGCCATTCGGCGGCGCCGAAATGCCGGACGGCGGCCAGCTTCAGGAGATTTACGGCGTGGGCATGGAGGGCGTGGCTTACCTGTACAACGACAGCATTGCCCAGCACGGCCAAAACCGGGCCGCATATTTCCAGAAGGATACCCGGCCGGCAATCTCCCAGGTAGGGCTGCTCGACCTGGAGCGGGGCCAGCTGTCCGATATTTCTCCCCAACCGTGGCAGACCGATACCTGTATCGGCAATTGGTATTACAACGCGCAGGAACCCTATAAAACCCCGGGCCATATCATCGAAATGCTGGTGGACATCGTATCGAAAAACGGTACGCTGCTGCTGAACATCGTTCAGCGTCCGGACGGATCGTTGGACGACGAAGCGCTGTATATCCTCCGCGCTTTGGCGGACTGGTTTGCCGTTTGCGGCGAAGGCGTTTACAATACCCGCCCGTGGCGCGTGTTCGGCGAAGGGAATACCCGCGCCGGCGCCGGCGACCATAACGAGGAAGCCGTAAACTGGAACAGCGCGGACTTCCGGTTTGTCCAGAAGGACGGCAAGCTGTACGCTTTCCAGATGCGCGCGCCGCAAAACGGCGTAGCGGTCATTAAAAGCCTGACCGGGACGGATCGGGTACAAAAGGTGGAGCTGCTGGGCGCGGGAGAAGTCCCCTTTACCCAGTCGTACGGCGTTTTGACCGTCCGCCTGCCGGAAAGGCTGCCCACCCCCTATGTCAACTGTTTGAAGATTACCTTGGCGTAATCCTTGAATGAAAAGAAAGGACCGGCTATGAAGATGACGCGGATCACGTTGACCCAAAAGGTGATATTCGCTTTTTTGATTGTGGCGGTCCCCATCACCATGCTGCTGTTTTACAGCACCAATTACAGTATGCGGGTCATCCGCAACCAGGTATCCCTTTCCAACAGAAACTTGCTGTCCACTTACATGCGGCAGATCGACATGGAGCTGGACTCGGTGGACCAGTATTTGTATAAAATCGTCTCCGACGTACAGCCGCAGCTGCTGGATGATTATAAAAAGTCCGATATAACGGGCTATACCTTAGCGCTTTACGGCGTGACGCAGCAGTTGGCAAAGGATATCTATTCTTACCCGTATTTAAACGCGATATTTTTGTACGACACCGAAAGGGAACGGGTGATCCAAACCCCCACCACCGAACTTCAGAATATCGACATCATGGCCGGGGGCTTTTTAAAGCGGCTCGCAGCACACGGCAACAATCCTCCCTGGTCGGTTTTTCAGGACGAGGACGGCGCGGTGGTGATTCTGCGCATGGTGCGGATTAACCAATCCCTTTACATGGGCGCGTATATGGATGTAGCCAATATCATGCCCACCAACATGCGGTTCGAAGAACAGACGGAATTTGCCATGACCGACGAAGAGGGCCGTGTTCTGCGGGGCAGCAGCCGGGAATCGCTGTTTTTAAATGTGGCAAACGAAGAACAGGACGGCGAATGGTACACCGTGGCCGAGGATTTGGAAAGCGGGCATAAAAAGTATCTGGTGACCGAAGCGGCCTCGGCCGTTTCCCCGCTTGTGCTGAAGGTGGCCATTCCGGAAAATCAGATGCTCAGCGCCCTGGTCAGCCTGCAGCAGCTTAATTTTCTGGCGCCGGTCATCATCATTGTTGTGCTGGTTCTGTACGTCTTCCTGCTTCGCCGGGCGGTAATCCGCCCGGTGGAACGGGTGGAAGACGCCATGCGCGCCATCGGCAAAGGCAATTGGGAGGCCCGCCTGCCCGAAAACATGGGCAGTGAATTCTATCAGATTGCCATGGGCTTTAACGAAATGGCCGAGCATATCCACGAACTGAAGATCAGCATGTACGACGAAAAGATCAAAGCCGAGCGGGCGGAGTACAACCAGCTTCAGATGCAGATCAACCCCCATTTTTATATGAATACGCTGAATATCATCTATAATATGGCGGTGCTTAAGGACTACGAAAACGTGCAAAAGCTGTCCCTTTATCTGGCCAATCATTTTAAATATATTATGAAGAATACGTCCCAGGTGGTGCCGCTGGAGGAAGAACTTGCCAATACCCAGAACTATTTAGAAATCAACCGGTTGCGCTTTGGGGACAAGCTCAGTTACCGGGTATCGGTCACGCCGGTTTATAATTCGTTTACCATCCCCATGCTGACCATTCAAACTTTTGTGGAAAACAGTGTGCTGCATGGCTTTATAGACCGCAGCAAGCCGTTCCAGATTTCGGTGGAGGTCCGCCGCTGGCCGGAAGAAGAGGACCGGTATTACGAAATTGTCATCCGCGACAACGGCGTTGGGTTCAGCCAGAAGTATTTGGACGAATTTAAAGATCCCGATTTTCTCAACCGTACGGACCGTCATATCGGCATGCGGAATACCCTGGCGCGG
>CABQAC010000034.1 GCA_902462035.1 uncultured Eubacteriales bacterium | reverse complement strand
ATCCAAACAGCTTGTACAAAAGTTTATGATAAAATTTGCCGCTATGCCAAAGACCTGGTCAAGACGGGCGAAGACCTGGAGCGGGAGTACGGCGTGCCCATCGTCAACAAGCGTATTTCTGTCACTCCCATCGCTATGGTCGCGGCGGCCTGCCAGTCCAAAAATCCGGTCAAGTTTGCCCACGCGCTGGAACAGGCGGCGCGCACGGTGGGGGTCAACTTCATCGGCGGCTATTCCGCGCTGGTGCACAAGGGCTTCGGCCCCGGGGACTACGCGCTGATCGAAAGCATCCCCCAGGCGCTGAGCGAAACCGAGCATGTCTGTTCCTCGGTCAACATCGGTTCTACCAAGACCGGCATCAATATGGACGCGGTAGCCATGATGGGCAAAATTGTCCGCAAAACAGCGGAAATTACCGCAGACCGCGACTGCATTGGCGCGGCCAAACTGGTGGTGTTCTGCAACGCGCCGGAAGATAATCCCTTTATGGCCGGGGCGTTCCATGGTCCCGGCGAGCCGGACTGCGTCATCAACGTCGGGGTCTCCGGCCCTGGCGTGGTCAGCGCGGCGCTCAAAAAGGCCGGGGACTGCGACATTACCGCCGTGGCGGATTTGATCAAGCGCACCGCGTTTAAAATTACCCGTGTCGGCCAGTTGGTGGCGCGGGAGGCCTCCCGCCGGCTGTGCGTCCCCTTTGGGATTGTCGACCTATCCCTGGCGCCTACCCCGGCTGTGGGCGATTCGGTGGCCCACATTTTAGAAGAGATGGGACTGGAGTCCTGCGGGGCCCACGGCACCACCGCTACCCTCGCTTTGTTAAACGACGCGGTAAAAAAGGGCGGCGCCATGGCCTCCTCCCACGTTGGGGGCCTGTCCGGCGCGTTTATCCCGGTTACCGAGGACGCAGGGATGATCGACGCGGCGCGCTGCGGGTCCCTGCGGCTGGAAAAGCTGGAGGCGATGACCGCCGTTTGTTCGGTGGGGCTCGATATGATTGCCATTCCCGGCGATACGCCGACGGAAATTATCTCCGGTATCATCGCGGACGAGGCCGCCATCGGCATGGTCAATTCCAAAACAACGGCTGTCCGGGTGATCCCCGCCATCGGCAAGCAAACCGGCGAGGAATTGAGTTTTGGCGGTTTGCTGGGCGGCGGCCCGGTTATGGAGGTCAACCGCAGTTCTCCGGCGCGTTTTATCGGACGCGGCGGCCGCATC
Source organism: uncultured Eubacteriales bacterium (assembly GCA_902462035.1). Classification (GTDB taxonomy): domain Bacteria; phylum Bacillota; class Clostridia; order Oscillospirales; family Acutalibacteraceae; genus CABQAC01. The sequence continues at coordinate 10,806 of CABQAC010000034.1, read as the reverse complement.
CCCGCTCCCCTGCAAAGTTTAAAAAACTGACAAAAAATTCACGATGTCGGGTCCAATCTTTTTTCGACATGGATCTTGTAAAAGGAAAACGCGCGACATATAATAAAGGAATCAAAAAACATGAAGGTGCAGGGAGGACGGTTACGATCCTCCCTGCGCTACATTCGCCGGCAGATCGCAGCGTTCCCGCTGCGGTCGGGCCGGGGATGGCAACCAGTTTCTTCGTTGGTTCATCTCTTTCCTACACGGGCGCCTGTTTTACCGCAAGCCTTTGCGGCGGCGGGATTGCCAGGCCCCGGCATGTGCGAAAGGTAGGGTAATTGCAATGGAAAATATGATCAAGCGTATTGTGGAAATGGACGAAAAAGCCCGGGAAATCACCCAAGAAGCCCAGCGCTCCAAGCTGGATTCCGCTGCCGATATCGCGCAAAAAAAGCAGGCTATGCGGAATGATTACCTGGAGCGGGCGCGCAAACGGATTAAAATGAACGAAAGGACGGAACAGCAGGCGGCAGACGCCGAATGGGAAGAAACCGTCCAAAAATACCGGGATCGCACCAAAGAGCTGGATGAAACTTACCGCGCCCATTGCGGCGAATGGGTGGATCAAATCGTCGCGCGTGTAATCGGGGGGTGACCAATTATGCTGTCCTCCTTGTCCTCGAACGTCATTCTGGCCAAAGCCCGCGCTATGTATGGGCGTCGGCTGACCGAAGAAGACTACGCCGCCATGCTGAAGTACCGCACGGTAGGCGAGGTAGCCGGCTATTTAAAGAAAACCGCCCGCTACGGCGGCGAACTGGAAACGGTGGAAGAAGCCACCGTCCACCGCGGCTATTTGGAACTTCTGCTGCGGCAAAAGCTGTTTTTGGATTATGCCTCGCTTTGCCGGTACGAGCTGACCATTGGGGAACATTTTTCCGAATATATCATTAAAAAAAGCGAGATCGAGCAGCTGCTCCATTGCCTTCGTTTGATGAACGCGGGCCGTTCCAAGGAATACCTGTTCTCTTTTCCCTCCTATTTTACCAGCTACCTGCATTTCGATTTGTACGAGCTTGCCAAAGCCACGAATTTTGACGAACTGCTCGCCGCGCTGACGGGATCCGAGTATCAAAAAATCCTGCGGCAGTTCCGTCCGGAGGAAGGCGCCGGCCTGGATTTTACCGTGATCGAGAATGCGCTTTATACCCATTTGTACCAGGAGGTTTTTTCCATCATCCGCCATCACGCACCCGGCACCACCAAAAAAGAGCTGACCGATTTGTTCGGCAGCTATATCGATATGGAAAACATCACCCGCATCATCCGCATGAAACGCTCCTATCACGCGCAGCCGGACTATATCCGCTCAATGCTGCTCCCGTTCCATTTCAAGATTTCCAGCAAACTGCTCGACCGGCTGCTCAACGCGCCCAACGGCGACGCAGTCAAAAAAATCTTGCGGGAAGAATCGTATTACCGGCGGCCCTTGACCGCATACGAGGAGCGCAACGTGGACGAAATTGCCGTGCGCGCCCGGTTCGACCGCTGTGTGCACAAACTACGCTTTTCCGTTCATCCTTCAGTCGTGATGCTGACCTATCTGTTTCTGACCGAAATCGAACTGGAAAACATTATTAATATCATCGAGGGGATCCGATACAACCTTTCCCCGAAAGAAATCAGCGATCTGCTGATCGGCTACAAAAAAACGGAGAAAGGATGAGACGCCATGTCTGTGACAAAAGTTTCCGTTGTCAGTATCATCGGAAGAATGAGCCGGCTGGACGAGGTGGTGGAAGCCTGTGAAAGGTCGAAGAACTTCCACCCGGATAACGCTTTGTCTTTTTTTTCCGATACCAACGGGTTTACCGTACTCAACGAACCGAATCCCTTTGCGCCAGTACTGCAGCGGCTGCGGGATTCCTTACTGCTGCTTGACAAGAAAAAACCGGTTACCTCCTCCGATTATCAAATGGACGACGACGCGCTGGAACGCTATGTGGACTGGTTTGTAAACGCCATGGCGTCGCTGCTGCAGCAAAAACAGGATTTGATGAAACAGGCGGAAGAATACGACCACAGCAGCGAACAACTGGACCATTTTGTAGGGCTGAATATCGATACCAAAGAGATTTTCGCGTGTGAATACATCAAGGTCCGTTTTGGGCGGCTGCCGAAAGAGAGTTTTGATAAACTCCAATCCTATTCGGATAATCCTTATGTGCTTTTTTTCCCCTGCACGAATACCGCCGAATATTACTGGGGCGTCTATTTTTCGCCCATCGATACCGTGGCAGAGGTTGACCGGATTTTTTCCAGCCTGTATTTTGAGCGGCTTTGGATTCCCAGTACGGCCGACACCCCGGAACACGCGGTGGAACAGCTGAAACAATTAAAAAAGGATACCGCGGAAAAGATTCAGCTGGTCAACCGCAAAATAGACGATCTTTGGAAAGAAGAGACGGACCGTGTCGCTTACGCGCTGAGCCGGCTGGAGCACGGCTCCTTGATTGCGGAAACCAAAAAATACGCGGCCAAGTACGGCGAAAACTTTATCATCACCGGCTGGGTTTTTACCCAGCGGCAAGACAAACTGTTCAAGGCGCTGGAAAAAATTGAAAGCGTGGAGTATACGGTTGAGCCCGCCGACAAGCAATTAAGCCATTCTCCGCCTGTCCAATTAAAAAACCGCAGCCTGTTCCGTCCATTCGAATTTTTTGTGGACATGTATGGACTGCCCAGCTATAACGAAATCGATCCCACCGCGTTTGTTGCCATAACCTATACGCTGCTGTTCGGCATTATGTTCGGCGACCTGGGCCAGGGAATCGTCCTTTCCATCGTCGGCTGGCTGATGTGGAAGTTCAAAGGAATGGCGGTGGGCAAAATACTGGTTCCATGCGGCATATCAGCCGCTGTTTTCGGTCTGGTATTCGGATCGGTCTTTGGATATGAAAATGCCTTGAACCCGCTGTACCATGTTTTGTTCGGCGTAACGGAAAAGCCCATCCAGGTGATGGAGCCCGCCACCACCAATATGATCATCTATTCGGCCGTGGGCATCGGATGCCTTATTTTGGTTCTGGCTATGCTCCTCAACATTTATTCCTGTTTCCGGCGGCGGGACCCCGGCGAGGCCGTATTCGGCACCAACGGCATTATGGGCCTTATTTTCTATGTGTCGCTCATCGTGGGTGTGGTGGGCCAGCTGGTGCTGGGCCTGGCTATCATGACCCCCCTGTATATCGTCTTCCTAATCGGCATCCCGCTTATCTGCTTATTCTTGAGCGAACCGCTGGTCAAGCTGGTCAACCGAAAGCCGGACTGGAAGCCCGAAAAATGGGGCGAATATTGTATGCAGAGCTTTTTCGAATTGTTCGAAAGCCTGCTTAGCTATGTGACCAATACCATGTCCTTTTTGCGCGTCGGCGCGTTTGTGCTGGTTCACGCCGGCATGATGTCGGTGGTGTTCACCCTGGCGGAAATGACCTCCGGCGTGGGCAATATCGCCATCGTGGCCATCGGCAATGCCGTGGTCATGGCCATGGAAGCGCTGCTGGTTGCCATTCAGGTGCTCCGTCTAGAGTTTTACGAAATTTTCAGCCGCTGTTTTCACGGGGGCGGGCGGCCCTTCCGTCCGATTTCCGCGAAAACGGAACCCTAAGCGCGCTCCCCTGTGCGGGTCGAGATAAACCGATTATATTGGAGGTTTTTATCATGATGCAAATGCTTTTGATGATTGTCCCTGTCGCGTTGCTGATGGCTTCTTTTGTTTATGCCGTTCGTTCGGTAAAAAGCGGGAAACGCAGCCCCAGACGCGCTTTCTCCATCCAGCTGATGAGCTTTTGCGCCATTGCGCTGGTATCCTTCTGCTTCCCGTTTGTCGCCTCGGCGGCGGAACCTGCTGCCGTGACCGCTGCGGTGGATAATTCTAAGGGCCTGGGCCTAATCGCCGCCGCCCTTTGTACCGGGCTTGGCGGCATCGGCGGCGGCATTGCCGTCGCGGCTTCGGCGCCCGCTGCCATCGGCGCGACTTCCGAGGATCCCAAAGCGTTCGGCAAGGCGCTGATCTTCGTGGCGTTGGGCGAAGGCATCGCTTTGTATGGCCTGCTGATCTCTATTTTGATTCTGGGCAAGGTGTGATTCCTTCCCCCGGTATACAACCCGAAAGGTGGCGCCGCCATGCGGTATTATTTAATCAGCGACAATGTGGACACCATGGTGGGTATGCGTCTGGCCGGGATCGAGGGCGTTTTGGTCCACGAGGAAAAAGAAGTCCAAAAGGCTTTATCGGATGCCATGGAGTTGCCGGACGTAGCGGTCATTCTGATGACCGAGCGTTTGGTCAGCCTGTGCCCCGAGCTGGTGTACGACCTAAAGCTCAACCGCAAACGCCCCCTGATCGTCGAAATTCCAGACCGTCACGGCAACGGCCGTGCCAAGGATTCCATCACCCGGTATGTGCGGGAAGCCATTGGCGTGAAGATTTGAGGTGAGGATTCGTGCCGAATACCGATGAAAAGGTCAGTAAATTTTTGCTGGCCATCAACCAATACGCCGAACAACAACGTCAGAAGATCCTCGACGAGGTCAACCAGTACATCGAGCAGGAGCTTAAAAAGGCGGAGAACGAGGTGCTCAACGATGTTTACCACCTGATCCAAAAGGAAACCGCCGACATGCGCAATCAAATCCGGATGCAGCTTTCGCGCAAGGAAATGGAAGCGAAAAAGAAACTGACCGCCCATCGCAACGAACTGACCGCCGATGTATTCCATCAGGCGGAGGACCGTCTGCGTGCGTTTACGTCGTCTTTGGATTACGAGGCCTTTTTAACCGAAGCAGCCAAGCGGCTTGCGGCGGTGCTAACGGCGCAAGACACGGTGCTGCGCCTGCGGCAGGAGGATATGGCCCACAGCGACGCGGTGCGCAAAGCCTTTGGCGGCGATGTCGCGGTTGTGCCCACCGGCGCCATCCGTCTGGGCGGTATTTTGGGCGAAAGCGTCTCCCTGGGCCTGATTGCCGACGAAACCATCGACTCCCGGCTGGACGCCCAGCACGAATGGTTTGCCGAGCATTCCGGCCTATCCGTGGGCTGACGCCCCGCGCCATACCCTAATTAATTTGAAAGCTAGGCGTTCGTCCCCCTTTCAAATTAGTCCCTCGAAAGGATGGTTTTTTGGATGGAGAATCAAGTCATATATGGAATCAACGGCCCCGTGGTAACGGTGCGAAACACCAAGTCCTTTTCCATGATGGAAATGGTGTTTGTCGGCACCGGCCGCCTGGTGGGCGAGGTCATTGGCATCACCAGCGAGCTGACCACCATCCAGGTTTACGAGGAGACCACCGGCCTGCGCCCCGGCGAGCCGGTAACCGGCACGGGCGCGCCCATGACGGTGCTGCTGGGGCCTGGCATTCTGGACAATATTTTTGACGGCATTGAACGCCCGCTGAAAGCCATCGCGGAAAAGACCGGCGCCTTTATCAGCCGCGGCGTGGATGTTTCCGCCCTGGACGCGGACCGTCTGTGGGACGTGACCGTCACGGTGCGGGAAGGCGATGTGCTCAAGGGCGGCGCGGTGTACGCCGAATGTCCCGAGACCATGCTCATTCGCCACCGCTGCCTGGTACCGCCCCAGCTTTCCGGCACAGTGGTGGCGGTAAAGCCGGACGGACCTTACCGCATCAATGACACGATAGTGGAAATTCAGGACGGCAATGGCGTGCTGCATGCCCTTTCGCTATGCCAGCGGTGGCCCATCCGGACCCCCCGCCCAGTGCTGGAGCGCCGTTCCGCCACATTGCCGCTGATCACCGGCCAACGTGTGATCGATACCCTTTTCCCGATTTCGAAAGGCGGTTCCGCCGCCATTCCGGGCGGGTTCGGCACCGGCAAAACCATGACCCAGCACCAGCTGGCCAAATGGTGCGACGCCGATATTATCGTATATGTGGGCTGCGGCGAGCGCGGCAACGAAATGTCCCAAGTGCTGGAGGAATTTTCCGGCTTGATCGATCCCAAATCCGGCCGGCCGCTGACCGACCGTACCGTGCTGATCGCCAACACCTCCAATATGCCTGTGGCGGCCCGGGAAGCCTCGATATACACCGGCATCACCCTGGCGGAATATTACCGCGACATGGGCTATCATGTGGCCATCATGGCCGATTCCACCTCCCGCTGGGCCGAGGCGCTGCGCGAAATTTCCGGCCGGCTGGAGGAAATGCCCGCGGAGGAAGGGTTCCCCGCATATCTGCCCTCCAGGCTTTCCGAGTTTTACGAACGCGCCGGCATGGTGACCAATCTGTTGGGAATCGACGGCTCGGTGACCATCATCGGCGCCGTGTCGCCCCAGGGTTCCGACTTTTCCGAACCCGTTACCCAAAACACCAAACGGTTTACCCGCTGCTTCTGGGCGCTGGACAAATCGCTCGCGTATGCCCGCCACTATCCCGCCATTAACTGGACCACCAGCTACAGCGAATATTTTACCGACCTGGATCCTTGGTACGAGGCACACCTGGGCGGCGATTTCATCAAATACCGCGGCCGCATCAACAGCCTTTTGCAGGAGGAAAACCAGCTGATGGAGATCGTCAAGCTGATCGGCGCGGACGTGTTGCCCGACGATCAAAAGCTGGTGATCGAAATCGCGCGTATCATTCGGGTTGGTTTCCTGCAGCAGAACGCGTTCCACGCGGAGGATACCTACGTCCCCTTGGAAAAACAAAAACGGATGATGGAAGTCATTCTGTATTTGTACGACAGCTGCCGCCAAATCGTGGCCGCCTCTATTCCCCTAAGCGCCATTTTCGAATACGGTTTGTTCGATAAACTGGTTAAAATGAAATATAATATTCCCAATAACGCCCTTTCGATGTTCGATGACTACAAAGCGGAAATTGATAAGGACATTCACGAGATCATTACCGCTTGAAAGCCGTCCGTAGTTTAGCGCCCCGTCCTTTGTCGCGCGGGGCCGAAAGGCAAGGTGAATTCCGATGATTCTTGATTATATCGGCGTAAAGGAAATCAGTGGTTCGCTGATTGTCCTGGACAACATAAAAAACGCTTCCTTCGAAGAAATTGTCGATATCCGCTTGGACGACGGTTCCGTTCGTACGGGGCGGATCGTCCAAATGGAAGGCAACCGCGCGGTCATCCAGGTTTTTGAAGGGACCCGTGGCCTTTCCCTTAAAAACACGCGCACCCGGCTGTTGGGCAGGCCGATGGAACTGGCACTGTCCCCGGAAATTTTGGGCCGCATTTTTGACGGCGCCGGACGTCCTATCGACGGCTTGGGCGAACTATTCCCGGAAAAGCGGATGAATATCAACGGCACGCCTATCAACCCGGTTTCCCGGGTATACCCCAAAAACTATATTAGCACCGGCATCTCCAGCATCGACGTGCTCATGACCCTGATTCGCGGTCAAAAGCTGCCGATCTTTTCCGGTTCCGGCATGAAGCACAATGAACTGGCGGTTCAGATTGTCCGCCAGGCGAAAATCGCGGAACAGGAGGGCGCTAATTTTGCCGTTGTTTTTGCCGCCATGGGCGTAAAAAACGACGTGGCAGATTATTTTCGCCGCTCCTTTGACGAATCCGGCGTGCTTGGGCGGGTCGTGATGTTCTTAAACCTGAGCAACGACCCCATTATCGAGCGCACCCTGACCCCCCGCTGCGCCCTAACCTGCGCGGAATACTTGGCTTTTGAGCTGGGCATGCACATTCTGGTCATTATGACCGACATGACTTCTTATGCCGAGGCGCTTCGTGAATTTAGTTCTTCCAAAGGAGAAATCCCAGGCCGGAAAGGGTTCCCTGGGTATTTATATTCGGACCTGGCTTCCTTATACGAACGGGCCGGAATGGTCAAAGGCAAGGAAGGTTCGGTCACGCAGCTTCCTATCCTGACCATGCCCAATGACGATATCACCCACCCCGTTCCCGATTTGACCGGTTATATCACCGAAGGACAAATTGTGTTGGACCGGGCATTGGACGGCGCCGGCGTTTATCCCCCCGTGGCTGTTCTGCCATCCCTTTCCCGTTTGATGAAAGACGGCATCGGCGAGGGCTATACCCGGGCAGATCATTCCCCCCTGGCCAACCAGCTGTTCGCCTCCTATGCCAAAGTGCAGGACGCCCGGTCTCTGGCGTCGGTCATTGGCGAAGAAGAATTATCCCCGGTCGACAAAAAATATTTGGCGTTTGGCAAGATGTTTGAAGAGCGCTTTTTAACCCAGGGACCCAACGAGGCCCGCACCATCGACCAAAGCCTGGATTTGGGCTGGGAACTGCTTTCCGCCCTGCCGCGGGAGGAGTTGGACCGTGTGGACGACGCGCTGCTGGACCAGTACTGCCGCCCGAAAAAGGAAGAGAAGACGTAAGGCGTTTTTACTCGCTGTGAAAGGATGATCATAGTTTGAAAGATGGGCAACCCCTCTTTCAAACAGGAGTTTTGTCTTTACGCGCCATATCCGGTGCGTATTTGCTTTGCAAAACTGACAAAACATCCCACTCTCTGCGAAAGGTTGGTCATGAGTATGGCGGTTCAAGCGGTGCCTACCAAAGGCAATCTGCTGTCTACAAAAAAATCCTTAACGCTGGCGCGGACCGGATTCGAACTGCTGGACCGCAAGCGCAATATTCTAATCCGCGAAATGATGATGCTTATCGATAAAGCGGAAGAAATTCAGAGCCAAATCGATTCTACCTATCACGAAGCGTACCTGGCCTTGCAAAAGGCCAATATCACCTTGGGAATTTGCGAGGAGCTGGCGCAAACCGTTCCCATTGACAGCAACCTGACGATCTCCTTCCGCAGTGTCATGGGGGTGGAAATTCCCACCGTTCTGCTGGAAGAGCAGGAGGCTGGCGTTCCCTTTGGTCTTATGCAGACCAACTCCGCGTTGGACGAGGCATATTTGAATTTTGGCAAGGTAAAGCGTTTGACCGCATCCTTATCGTCTATCGAAAATAGCGTATACCGGCTGGCAAACGCCATTAAAAAAACGCAGAAGCGCGCCAACGCGCTGAAGAATATCATCATTCCACGGTTCGAGGAAACGGTTAAATTCATTACCGACGCGCTGGAGGAAAAGGACCGCGAAGAATTTTCGCGGCTAAAGGTAATCAAAGGCAGAAAAGAATAAACAAACGGCGCACCATGGTGCGCCGTTTTCTGTTTTATGCGTATGCCGGGCCTTTTTTCGGTTATGATAACCACAAGGTACAAATTAAATTTTCCATCATTTGTAAAATAATCATGTCTTCCGGCGCCGCTGCGCATAAATCACCCCTGTTTTGCTCATAATAGGGGGGAACTAAATTCATGCGGCACCAAACCTGTCCGGGATTTAGTTACCTCACAAGAAGGAGTGAATCGCATGCTTGATAAGCTCGCACTGCTTTTCGTGGTGATTGGCGCCATCAACTGGGGCTCCATCGGCATCTTCCAGTTTGACATCGTGGCTTGGATTTTTGGCGGACAAGGTGCTCTGGTCAGCCGCATTATCTACACGATTGTCGGCCTGGCCGGCATCTGGTGCATTTCCCTGCTGTTCCGTGACCGCACCGTTGTGCACGAACACCACGACAGGTAATGAAGACCATCCCTACAAAAAGAAAAGGATGGCTGGAAAATTCCAGCCATCCTTTTTTTCTCATTGAAACAATTATTCTACCAACGCTTTGGTATCCCGGGCAATCATAATTTCCTCGTTGGTGGGAATCACATACACCTTAACTTTGGAATCCGGAGTGGAAATTTCCGCCTCCGCTCCGTGAACGGTTTCCTGATTCTTCTTGACGTCTACCTTAACGCCCAAATACGTCAGGCCGTCGCACACCACCTGGCGGTGGACCCACTGATTTTCACCGATACCGGCCGTAAACACAATGGCGTCGCATCCGTCCAGCACGGCCACATACGAACCGATGAACTTCTTGATTTGGTATTCCAGCATCTGCCGGGCTAAAATCGCCCTGGCGTTGCCTTGGTCGGCAGCGGCGGAAACATCGCGGTCATCGCTGGAAACACCCGAAATACCCAGCAAACCAGACTTTTTATTGAACAAATCGGAAAGCTGCTTGGGGGTCATGTGCTCTTTTTCCGCAATAAAGGTCACAACCGAGGGATCCAGCGTGCCGGTGCGGGTACCCATCATAAAACCATCCAGCGGGGTTAAGCCCATGCTGGTGTCCACGCATACGCCGCCGTTAACCGCCGTGATAGAAGAACCGTTGCCCAAATGACAGGTGACCATCTTAATGTCTTTAATATCCTTGCCCATCAGTTCCGCGCACCGCTGGCTGACATAGCGGTGGGACGTGCCGTGAAAGCCATAGCGGCGGACCTTATACTTTTCGTAATACTCGTAGGGAACGGCAAACATATACGCATACTGGGGCATAGTCGCGTGGAAAGCGGTGTCGAACACCACAACTTCCGGCACCTGCTCGCCAAACACTTTGCGGCAGGCACGGATACCCTGCACATGCGCCGGGTTATGCAGCGGCGCCAAATCGGACAAACTTTCGATATCGGTAATGACCTTTTCGTCCACGAGCACCGATTTGCTGAAAATCGCGCCGCCCTGCACGATACGGTGGCCCACAGCCGAAACCTCGGTCAAATCGCGGATAACGCCGACCTCCTTGTCCACCAGCGCGTCTTTAATCTGCATAAAAGCAGCCGTATGGTCCTGCATGGCGACCGAAACCTTTTTCTCCCTGCCGTCCGCTGTTTTATGGGTAAACACACCGTCGATGCCAATACGCTCACAATTGCCTTTCGCCAGAACCGATTCGTC
>CABQAC010000033.1 GCA_902462035.1 uncultured Eubacteriales bacterium | reverse complement strand
ACGTTCTCGGACTCCATCAGTTCGGCAACCTCGCCGTGGACCACAGCGGCGACCGCTTCGGCGTTCTTTTCGGGCACATCATACGGCATGTCGCAGCCGGGGGAAAGGATAAAGCCCTTGCGCCCGCCGGTTTGGATACAGGTAAGCGCGTCGTTGATGTTGTCGGACACGCTGCCGAACAGCATGGTCAGCGTCAGCTTTATGTTGCCGCCGAAGGACATGTTGTTCTGCTGGCATATGTCGCGCACATAGTCCAGGGGAATGTTTTCGTCGATGGAAAGGCCGTCCGCATGGCACTGGCACATGGCCTCGATATTCGCCTTGGCGTTGCCGCAGACGAACAGGGTGCCGGGCTTGCCTTGGCCGTGAATGTAATCGAACAGCTCGATCAGGGACGGCGCGACGAATTCCTCGAACATGTCGGGGGAAATTTGAGACGTCATGGGATCCACAGCGGCGACCACATCCACCCCGGCGTCCATATACATTTGTGCCGATTTGACCGCGACCTTGGTGCAGAAGGCCATCAGCTCCATGACCTCCTCGGGCTCATCGATCATGTTGTAGAAGATATCGGTGCCCATCAGGTGAAGCGCCAGGGTAAAAGGCCCGGTGATCAGGCCGTACACGGCTTTCTCTTTGCCCACCGTCTGACAAATGCGGCGGGTGGCGTCCAGAATCAGCGGCCAGCGGCCGGAATTTTCGTCCGGAACCGGAATGTCCGCCAGCGCGGCGCCGTCCTCAAGGGGATGGGAACCCACGGAAGGCGGGTTGCCGTCGGCCCAGACCAGCTTGCATCCCATGGCCTCGGCTTCCACCTGCAGATCGAACAAAGCGGGAATACCGTCCGGACGGTACAGCTCCACCGCGCGGGTTACGCCATCCACAATATAGTCGGCATTCTGAAAATATTCTTCGCAGGTTACGCCGATCAGCTTGGCGGCGTGGCAGCCCACAAAGGGAACCCAGGGGGTGCGTTCGGTTTCCTCGTTGCGCAGGGCACGCAGGACAAGTTCTTTGGAATTCATGTGAAGATCCTCCCGAAAATAGGTATGGTAACAGATACCCCGATTTTTGTTTTATCATACCCCTTTGGGGTATGATAAGTATAGAAAAATGTTGCGGTGTTTTATAAAAATACATACCCGCCGCCAAAAATGTTTTTCCGGCGGCGGGCGTTTTATAAAAATTATGAGGGATCTAGAAAAATTCCCACCACTTTGCCGCGGCCGGTTGACATGGACCGGTTAAAGCAGATAAAATGCAGATATACACCAGTATTGGATGTGGTCCAGTATAAAAACACAAAAATAACGGCGCGGAAAACTGCGCCGTGTAAAAGGAGCCGGGTAGGTATGAGTTACCAAAACGCAAAGATATGGCTGGACAAATTGCGGGAAGCCCCCCAGAAGAAGGCGATGCCGGTTTTGTCCTTCCCTTCCGTTTCGTTGCTTGGCATTACGGTGCGGGAACTGATCGAGGATCCCGCCAAGCAGGCGGAAGGAATGAAGCGCATTGCCGACAGGGTGGACGCCGCAGCGTCGGTCAGCATGATGGACCTGTCGGTGGAGGCTGAAGCTTTTGGCGCGCCCATCCGTATTTCCGACGGCGAAGTCCCCACCGTGGTAGGCGCTGTCGTACACAACGAAGAAGAAGCCGAAGCGCTGGCGGTTCCGCCGGTGGGTGCGGGGCGTACGGGCAAATATCTACAGGCCATCGAGCAGGCGTGCAGGCTGATTACCGACCGGCCGGTATTCGCCGGAGTCATCGGCCCCTTTTCCCTGGCCGGGCGGCTGATGGACGTGACCGAAGCGCTGGTTTATTGCTATACGGAACCGGACATGGTGCATATCATCATGAAAAAGGCTACCCGCTTTTTGATCGATTACATCCGCGCCTATAAAAACACCACCGGCGCGGCGGGCGTTGTCATCGCCGAGCCGCTGACCGGCCTGCTTTCCCCGGATATGGCGGCGGAATTTTCCGAGCCATATGTGCGTGAAATTGTAGAAGCGGTGCAGGATCATGGCTTTCTGGTCATCTACCACAACTGCGGCAACAATACCATTTTGATGATCGATTCCATCTTGCGAACCGGGGCGGCGGCATACCACTTTGGCAATGCCGTTTCGATGAAAGAGATGCTCTCCAAAACCCCTGCCGGACCGGTGGTGATGGGCAATGTGGACCCGGCGGGCCAATTCCGCAACGGGACCCCCGAATCCGTCCGGGAAGCGACGCTGCAGCTGATGGCGGAATGCGCCTCTTACCCTGGCTTTGTACCCTCCTCGGGCTGCGACATCCCGCCCGCCAGCAAGTGGGAAAACATTGACGCTTTTTTTGAAGCTGTCCAAGAATTTTACGAAAAACACACGTGTTAAGACCGATTGTTAGCCGAGGGCCTGGTCGATTTCCGCCACCAGCAGAGCAATGTCCGCCTGGTAGCGCCCCAATGTCCGGCGCCACTGGGCCAGGCAATCGCGGCCCTCGGCAGTGATGGTGAAGATGCGTTTTCCCATATTTTCGTGGTCGGGCAGCACGATGCGGGAAGACAATAGCCCCCGCTTTTCCATCTCCCGCAGCGTGCGGTAGGTACCGGAAACGTCTGGCTTCCCCTTAGCAAAGAATGGGGAACGGCTTAGCTTGACCAGAATGCTGTAACCGTAATCGTCCTCCTGCGCCAGCAGCGCCAGGATGGCGGGCTGGATAAACCGGTCTAAAAAAGATCCCTGGCAGGCGCATTTTTTATTGATGGGCATTCGGATTGTCCTCCGCATTCCTGTAAGATGTTTCTATTATAAGGCGCAAAGGGACTGCTTGCAAGATTTTGCGGACCGCCCCAAACGATACGTTCGGCACAAATAGGAAATCGAAGCGGAGGAAAAAGGAAAGAGAGGAACAGCACGGCTTTCGCCGCGCTGTTCCTCTCTTTCCTTTTTGCGTTCAGCCGCAACAGTCGCAGCCTTCCCCATGGGCGCACGCTGCCGTTGGGCCGACGAAGGGCGTGGGGTCAATCCCCTGGCGGATGTAATAATCGGCCACAGCCGCTTTAATGGCCTGTTCCGCCAGCACCGAGCAATGAACTTTGACCGGGGGTAGCCCGTCCAGCGCCTCCATCACCGCCCGGTTGGTCAGCTTAAGCGCATCCTCTACCGGCTTGCCTTTGACCAGCTCGGTAGCCATGGAACTGGTGGCGACGGCGGCGCCGCAGCCAAAGGTTTTAAACCGGACGTCCTGTATGACGCCGTCTTCAATTTTTAAGTACATCCGCATAATATCGCCGCATTTGGAGTTGCCGACCTCGCCCACGCCGTTGGCATCCTCCAGCTCGCCCATATTGCGGGGGTTGGCAAAATGGTCCATGACCTTTTCACTGTATGCCATTCTTCATCATCCTTTCGCAAAAAACCATGATATTTGTGGTCTGGCGCTCAGCCCTTGCCGGTAATGCGGTCCCAAAGGGGAGACATCTCCCTCAGCCGGGCCACAATGGGGGGCAGAAGCGCCAAGATGGTGTCCACGTCCGCCGACGTGTTTTCCTCGCTGATAGACAGGCGCAGGGAGCCGTGGGCGATTTCGTGCGGCAGGCCGATAGCGAGCAGCACATGGCTGGGATCCAGCGAGCCCGAGGTGCAAGCCGAACCGGAGGAGGCGCATATCCCCTTCATATCCAACATCAGCAGCAGCGATTCCCCCTCGATGCCCTCGAAGCAGAAATTGCAGTTGCCCGGCAGGCGGTGCTCCCGGCTGCCGTTCAGGCGGGAACGGGGGATGGCGTCCAACACCCCGTCGATGAGCCGGTCGCGCAGGGCGCGGACTGCTTCCGCCCTTTGCGGGATGTCACGGCAAGCGTCCTGCATGGCCGCCGCCAGGCCGACGATGCCGGCCAGATTTTCGGTGCCCGCCCGCCTGCCGCGCTCCTGCGCGCCGCCGTCGATCAAGTTCTGAAGCGCTACGCCCTTGCGCACATACAGCGCGCCAATTCCCTTGGGAGCGTGGATTTTATGCCCGGAAAGGGATAGCAGATCGATTTTTTGGTTCTTGACGTCGATTTCCACATGGCCCACCGCCTGTACCGCGTCGGTGTGGAACAGAACCCCCTTCCGCTGGCAGATTTCCGCCAGCGCCGGGATAGGCTGAATGGTGCCGATTTCGTTGTTGGCGTACATGATTGTAACCAACGCGGTGTCTGGCCGGATCGCCTGTTCCAGTTCCTCCGGCCGTACCAGACCATCCGCGTGGACCGGCAGATAGGTTATTTCGAAACCTTCCCTGGCAAGCGCCTGACAGGTATGCAGCACCGCGTGGTGTTCGAATGCGGTGGTAATCAGGTGCTTTTTCCCCTTTTTGCCCTGGTCCCGGGCAACTCCCTTAATGGCCCAGTTATCCGCCTCGCTGCCGCCAGAGGTAAAAAAAATCTCCGCAGGCTGTGCGCCAAGGGCAAGGGCAATGGTTTCCCGGGCGGTTTCCAGCGCTTTTTTTGCTTCCCGCCCAACGGAATAAATACTGGAAGGGTTGCCGTAATATTCGGTTAGGTAGGGAAGCATGGCTTCCAGTACCCGGGGAGAAACCGGGGTGGTCGCGGCATTGTCCGCATATACCAAATGTTGCATCGTTTGACCATCCTTTCTGTGTATCGCAAACACGGGCGGGCAACCGTCTGCCCGTGCGGTAGTAACGGGGATTCCAGCCGAGCCGGGATTTCCCGGCTTATTTATAATATATACCGGATAGGTATAGAAATCAAGAGGCTTTGATGAAATCCGATGTAAGAAATAGGATTTTTAAAACGTACGCCACGGACACGGAAAACGCATGACAATGGGCGGCTGGCGCGATATAATAAAAGCATAGGAAAAACGCGCTGAAGACAATGCTCGAAAACCGGGCGTTTTGTCCCGGTAAAGGAGGACGCAACGAATGCTCGATCTTGCGGCGGCCGTCGCCCTGATGATGAAGCGCCAAGGACTTGCGGCCGCGGTGGACGAAACCGCGTACGACACGCTGTTCCGCCAGGCGTCCCCGGTTTTACCGCCATACTGGTGCTGCCCGGGCAGCCCTCCCATTCTCGCCTTTCGCGCCGCGTTCGACGACGCAGAACGCAATTTTAAGCTGCGGCAAAGACGGGAAATTGTCAAAGGGCGGTTTCAAGGCGGTAACCTGGGGTATGTGAGGGCCGATGAATTGGAACTGTTCGCAGCGGCTTTCCGCAAGGAGGGGACGCTGTCCGCGCCCGAAATGGAATTGCTGCGCCTGCTGGAACAAGAAGGCCCCATGACCGTGCGCTTGATGAAGGAATATACCGGCCGCCTGGTCAAGCTTGTAACGCCCGCGCTACATAAACTGCAGGAAAAATTTTTGGTGTTCGAGGACCAGGTGGACAACGAATGGGACCGGTCCTGGTACTTGTTCAGCGCCGAGTTTCCCTCGGTCTCCTTAACCCGGTACACCCGGCAAGAGGCAATTGGCCAGATTCTTTTGCGCTTTGCCGCGCTCAACGTGTGGTTCCAGCCGCGAATGGCCCGGTCCATGTACCGATTTCCGGCCAAAGCGATTGAGCAAGCGGTCCAAGACCTGTGCGCGCGCGGGCAGTTAGCCGAAGCGCCGCTGTGCGGCGTACCGGGCTATGTGCGTACGGCGGATTTACCGCTGCTGCAGGGGCCGGGGGAAGTACGCCCCAGCGTGTTTGCGCTGCACCGCAACGACTTTTTGATCAAATCCCAAGAACCGTTCCTGGCGGGAAAATACGCCGGGAAAGAGTGGGATGTGCTGCAGTACCTGCTGATTGACGGCCGGATCCAGGGCGCGGTGCTTGGCAAGTTCCATACCGGCCCGTTCCAGGTGGAGGATATTGCCTTAGATCCGGGTGTGGACAGCGCCGGGCGGAAGCAGGAGATTCTGGAAGCCGTTGCTAGGGTCAATGACCCGGACCAAAGCCCGGTGAAGCGGTTTATGGGGGAAAAGGCGTAGCCGGTTAGGTGTTCCGGCGGCTGATGGGTTCCCGGATAAACAGCTGCTTAAACTGCCGCGCGTTGAAGGGGAACAGCGGATACAGATAACTTTTGCCAGATACGGTGCGGGTGGTGGCAATCAGGACCAGCATTAGCAGAACGCCGGCGGCAAAGCCCCACACGTTAAACAGCGCGGTCAAAATCAAGATCATGACCCGGCACAGCTTGAAGGCGTACCCAAGTTCAAAGCTGGGCTGGGTAAAGTTCAGAATCGCTACGAAGGCCATATACAGGACGACCTCCGGCACGAATAGGCCCGCCTGAACGGCAAAGTCCCCCAAGACCAGCGCCGCCACCACGCTGAAGGAATTGCTTAAGGCGCTGGGGGTGTTCAGCGAAGCGAGCTTGAGCCCGTCCACCACGAATTCGATGATCAGAAGCTGCAGGATGATGGGAATGCTGTTGGGCTCCTGAACCTGAATAAAAGCCAGCCAGGGCGGAATCCAGCCGGGGTTGGAGATAAGCAGGTACCACACCGGCGTAAACATCAAGGTCAGAAAGAAGATAACCATGCGCACCAGACGCAGGTAGGTGCCGACCAGCGGAGGAAAATAGTAGTCGTTTGTGTCCTGCACAAAATCAAAAATTGCGGCTGGCATCAGCATGGCCGCGGGGGAATTGTCCACCAGCACCACGACCTTGCCTTCCGCCACACACGCGGAGGCGGCGTCCGGCCGCTCGGTATAGCGCACCCGGGGGAAAGGGTTGTACCACTGCCGTTTCATCAGGCATTCGGCCAAACTTTCCTGGGCCATGGTCATGGTTTTGATCGAGATGGCGGCCAGCTTTTTGCGTACCGTCTCCAAAAAATCCTGGGGGACCACCCCGTCGAGGTAACACAGGACGATATCGGTATGGGACACGTCGCCTATTTGCATAATTTCCATGGTCAGCCGCGGATCCCGGATGCGGCGGCGGATTAGGGCGGTATTCATCACCAGCGTTTCCACAAAACCGTCGTGGGAGCCTCCGGTTCGGTCACGCCCCGGGCGGGGTAGGTCCGGGCGTCCACCATAATGGCTTGGTCGCAGCCCTCTACGAACAGGGCGATGGTTCCGGAAAGCACCTGCACACAGACCTGCCGGTATTCGCCGCACAGCGCCGTTTCCACATAGGGCAGGAACCGGTCGGCAAAGGTTTTGACGTCTTGTGCCTCACGGACCCGGTCTGCGGGAAGATCCATCAGGAACTCCATCACCTTTTCCATGATGTCATCCTTGACGAATCCGTCGATCATATACAGTTTGGCTTTACGATCCGCAATCCAAATGTCCCGCACGATCACGTCAAAGCTTTTACCCACCCGAAGCATTTGATCCATGGTTTGGATATCGGCGGAGAAGGCGCCGGTCATTTTTTCATGATTCATTCTAATGGCCATCCTTTCGCTGTGGGCGGGAACTTGGTGTTTTGCTGATTGAAAACGCCGATCCAGTGTATGAAAAACAACAATCCCCTTACCCGTATACCCTGCTAGTTTGACCGGTAAAAGGAAAAATATGTAACGTTTTCGCGGGCGGCGCGCCTTGATTTTTGCGCGGAAAAGGCCGCCTGGCAATTGCCAGGCGGCCTTTTCCGCGCGGTCTATTCGTACTCGCTTCAATCTTCCGTGCGCAGGGTAATTTCCCCAGAGCGCAGCGTCGTGGTTTCGCCGTTGTCCAGCTTTACCACCAGATGACCCTCCTGCGTAATATCCACCGCGGTTCCCCTGTCCTCCCCCATGGGGCCGGATAAGCTGACCCGCTTGCCCAGTACGCAGGAGCGCGCCCGGTATTCTTCCAAAAAGGCGCCGCCGTCCGGCTGGCCGGCCAAAAACAGCAGTTCGGTTAAAATTTGGGCCGCCAACCGGTTGCGGGGTATCCTGACGCCGGTTTCCTCAAAAACCGAGGCGACCCGGTCTTGAAGTTCCGGCGGAAATCCGCCGGACGGGGTGGACAAATTGACGCCGATGCCCACCACCACGTAGTCGATTGCGCCGTCTTCCAGATTGGTGACGGCTTCTGCCAAGATACCGCAGATTTTTTTGCCGTTTAGGTACAGGTCGTTGACCCATTTGATCTGGGCTTCCACACCGCCGCAGATTTTAAGCGCCCTGGCGGTTGCCACCGCCGCCGCCGAGGTGACCAGCAGCGACTGTTCGATCCCCCGCTTGGGTTTTAGGATGACCGAAAGATACAGCCCCGTGCCGGGCGGGGAAAAAAAGGCTCGCCCGCGGCGGCCCTTTCCGCCGGTTTGCTGTTCCGCCAGGACCATGGTGCCATGGGAGGCGCCATCCATAGCCATGCGCTTGGCCGCGTTGTTGGTGGTATCGATGGTTTGAAACACGATTATTTCCGCCTGCTGCAACGGCTGCGCCAGATAAGGGCGGATCCCTTCTGGCGAAAGAAGGTCGTTTCCCGCTTCCAAACAGTAACCGCGGTTGGTTACGGCGGAAATGCGGTAGCCGTCCTGCCGCAGTTCTTCCACGGCTTTCCACACTGCGCTGCGGCTGACTGCCAGTTGGCCGGCAATGCGCTTGCCGGAAACCGCGGCGCCCCGGTTTTGTTCCAGCAGCGCCAATACTTTTGATTTGATAGACATGGTGATCCCCTCCGTTTGGCCGGCGGGCGGCCGTTCTTTTCGCCGTACTGGCGGAGTGAGGAACATTGTTCCGGCGAAAACTTCAATGGCTCAAAACCATCGGTTTTGAGACGACAGGTATCAAGAATTCGCAAATCCGGAAGTTTTCGCCGCCGTACTGTGGCGGTGTGAGGAACGTTGTTCCGGCGAAAACTTCAATGGCTCAAAACCATCGGTTTTGAGCCTATTGTACCCGGTTTCCCGCCTTTCGTCAAACCCGCCGTTCCCCAAAAGCACAAAGCCCCCGCGCCCCAAAGGGCGCGGGGGGAAAAGAGGAAATAGGATAAAAGCAGGTTATTTGCACTTTTCGTTCAGCATTTTGATGGTGCCTTCCATGTCGACACCGGCGGACTTCAGGGCATTCAGGTAATCGTTCCAGTCGCTGTCGTTGCTGGGATCTTTGACGCCTGCAATAAAGTTTGCGGCCCATTCCTTCGAAATGGTTTCGTAGGCGGTGATAGCGGAGGCCCTTTTCTGACTTTCATCGGCATCCAGGGTGTAGAAGGGCGCGCGGTCAAAGGGAGAAACAGAATCCTCGCCGCCGTATTTGTCGCTGTTGATCCAATACTGGCCTTCCACGTAGCCGCTGGGATTATCGCTGGTCTTTTCAGAGGGATCCCACCATGGCTCCTTGTCGGAGGTATAGGGGATAGGCTCGAAAACCTGAGGCGCGAACACGATGCCGCAGCGGGCGTAAGCGAGAGAAGTCGAACCATACTGGCCCAGGTACAGGCTGGGCTTTTCCTGGCTGTAGACCTTTTCCGTATAATCCTTCTTACCGTTTACAATGTCGTAGGTATCGCCCTTAACGCCCCAGTTCATGGCGTCGATCAGTTCGTCGGAGTACTGGTAGTCGATCATTTTAACGATCCAGTCAATATTTTTGGCGTTCTTGTTGATCATGATGCCGAAGTTTTTGCTAAGGGTATAGCCGGGCAGCTTAGAACCCCATTTCCAGGAGACCATCTTGCCGTCCTTGGAGGGAAGATAAGCAAGGCCCCATTCCATGCTGGGGTCGCTCTTTTCGTTGGAGGCGTTCCAGCCGCTGACCGAACCGGCCCAAAGGGTGGGAATGGTCAGTATCTTGCCGTTTAGGGCTTTGGCGGTGGCCATATCGGACGTATCGGTCACAAATTCGGGGTCGATCAGGCCGTCTTTATACAGGCCGTTCAGGTAAACGATCATCTCGCGGAAGGTATCTTCCTCGGGGCCGTACTTCCATTCGGTTCCGTTCCAATACAGGGTGTCCCAAGTGTGGAAAATGCCGACGAATCCCCGGTAGAACGCGTAATCCTTGGTGGAGTTGCTGATAGGGTAGGCGTCGGGGTACAGCTCCTTGAGCTTTTTGGCCAGGGCGGTGTATTCGTCCAGCGTGGTGGCCGGTTCCAGGTTGTTCTTCTTCAGCAGGTCGAACCGGTACGCAAAACCAGTGAAGGACTGGGCGCCCTGAACGTTGTTTTCGTTGACGTAGCCGTCGTAAAAGGCGAACATGGTGCCGTCGTCGTTAAAAACGCCTTCTTCTTTGCCGGGCGTGCCCTCGATGAATTTGTTGTAGTAGGTATAAAAGTCCTTATACTGGTTGATATCCGCCAGCATGCCTTTATAACCGTACTGATTGGGCAGGTCTTTGTTCTGGGCCGAAAATGCCAGGACATCGGGGAATTGGCCGGACGCCATTTTGGTGGTCTGGTTGGTGTTGTAATCGGCGAACAGGGATTCCTCCCAGGTGATGTCCAGCGTGCAGCCCAGGTATTCGGCCATCATCTCGTTCCACATGTTCTGTACTGGTTTGCCCTCAGCGGGTTCGTTGAACTGGGGACGGCCGACGGTAAGCTTTAGGGTATTGTTGGACAGTTCGGACATCCCAGATGACCCGGACGTGTTTGAGGCGATGGGCGTTTTGCTGGAGGTGTTGTCTGACGGCTTACAGCCTGCGAACGCGCCTGCAAGCAAAGCGACCGCAAGTGCCAAGCCGACTAATCTGCGTGTTTTCATAACGTTTCTCCCTTTCCATCCATGATTATGTTCAGACCGCGCGGCAATAAAATTACCCTTTGACCGCGCCGATCATGACGCCTTTGGCAAAATATTTTTGAATAAACGGATAAACCAGCAAGATTGGACCGATCGAGGCAATGATGGACGCGTATTGGACATTTTTGGGGCTGACCAGGCTTTGGTTGACCAGCTCGCTTATCCCCTCAAAGCCGGAACCCTGGGCGCCGGAGGTGATGAGCACCTTGCGCAGAAATGCCGCGATGGGATGTTTGTTCATATCGCTGATGTACAGGATTGGCTCGAACCAGCGGTTCCAGTGGCCCACGGCCGCGAACAGGCCGAAGGTAGCCAGCAACGCCTTGGACAGCGGCAGGTAGATGCGAAACAAAATCGCGATATCCCCGGCTCCGTCTAAATACGCCGCCTCCCGCATTTCAAGCGAAATGCCCTTGAAGAAGGAACGGTACACGAATACGTTATAGGCTGTTACGCAGCCCGGAATAACCAGCGACCAGATGGTGTTGTACATATGTAATTGGGTGATCAGCAAGAACAGCGGGACCATGCCGCCGCTAAAAAACATGGTGACGGTCAGCAGGATGGTCAGCGGTTTTTTTAAAATGAAATTCGGGATTGCCAGCGCATACGCCAGCATAGAGGTAAACAGAAGATTGAATACGGTACCCAGCACCACGAGCTGAACGGTATTCCAGTAGGCTTTCCAGATAACGTTCTGACCAAAGACGATTTCATACCCGCGCACGTTAAAGCCTATGGGATAAAAGGTGACCTCGCCCCGGGTGATTGGCCCCACCTCGCTGAGCGACATGGCGACAATATTCAAAAAAGGATAAAGAAAAATAATGGATAAGAGAATGAGGAAGATGGCGTTTATAATATCAAAGACGCGGCTTCCAACATAGATTTGGTTTTTGCGTTTTCCAGCCATGAACTGTCGCTCCTTTCCTTACCACAGGCTGTTGTCGGGGTCTAACATTTGGGTTACCTTATTGGCGGTAAAGACCAGAATAAAACAAATGACCGACAAAAATAAGTTGACCGCCGTGGTATATTCGTACCGGGCGCCCACGATGCCCTCGCGGTACACATAGGACTGAATTACGTCTATGGCCGCGCGGTTGGTGTCGTTTTGCATCAGGATGATCTTTTGAAAATCGGCACCCAGAATGTTGCCCATATTCATGATCAGCAGAATGGTGGTGGTGGGACGGATGGTGGGCCATGCGATGTTCAGCACCTTCTGCCACCGGTTGGCGCCGTCGATATTTGCCACATCATACAGGGTGGGGTCGCAATTAGACAAGGCGGATAAATAAATAATGGATCCGTAGCCCACGCCCTGCCAAAGCGCGGAACCGATGTAGAGCGGCAGGAAATA
>CABQAC010000032.1 GCA_902462035.1 uncultured Eubacteriales bacterium | reverse complement strand
GGCGTGCCGCTGCTGGCCGGTGGTGCGGTGGATACACCGGGATCTGAGGAGGGCGGGGCCGAAGCGGGCTCCTCCGGCCGGTAAGCCAATTCCCAGTAACCTGCGGTAGGCTCGAAAGGCAGCCAGCCGATTCCGCTAAAATAGACTTCCACCCAGGAATGCGCGTCGCTGTCGCGCACAGTGATGGTGCCGGGCCTGTCTGGAGTAACGGCGTAACCCTCCACATACCGGGCGGGGATACCCAATTCTCGGACCAGCAGCACCATGGCCGACGCATAATGGGAACAAAATCCCTCTTTGGAGACAAACAGAAAATCCTCCACCGGATCGGCGGTGTGGTCCTCGTTGGGTTCGGTGTTGTAACGGTAGTTTTCCGCCAAATAGTTTTGAATCGCCACCACTTGATGGTAGATGTCCAACTGGTCTTCGGTTATGAAGTAAGCCAGTTCCCGCAGCCCGTCCATCCGGAAGTCGGCGCCCCCGGTGTACTCGTCCCACACATATTCCCGGTAAGCGATATCGTCTTGGCTTACCGCGAAGGAGCTTAGGTAGGAGGCCAGCGCCTCGCCGTACTTGGGCGTCATCTTCCGGAAGGTCAGCTCCCTGCCGCGCAGGTTCTGGCCGCCGCTGTGAACCATACCGTCGGCCCAGGGGGCCAGTCCCTGCGGTTCCCATTCCCGGCGCAGATTGTAGGCCAAGGTGGGCAGATAGACCAAATTGCCGCCCAACGATAAATCCTTGACCCGGACGGTAGAAAAGTCCATTACCGAGGCAAGCCGTTGCTGCCCGTATTGCTCAATCTGCATCCCCGTGATGGTTTCGGGAAAAAAATTGTCGCTGAACCGGCTTGCGTAATACTGCTGGTCGGTCATGGCCAGCGGGGACCAGGCGCCGTTATGGTAATTTTTGCCTATCCATGCCCGCAAGTAAACGGGGGCGGCGGTATCGGTGGTAACCTCCATCACCGGGATGTTCCGGGGATGGAAGGAGCCGCCGATACGCCCGCCGCTGATGCCCCCGCCCAGGGAAAACACGGTCTCGAAAGGCAGCTGGTTGGTCCAGTATTGGAAATTGAGCTGCACGTCCAACAGCCAGTCCACCGCGCGGGAAAAGTCCACCAGATTCTTTTGCGGCACCAGGTAGGAAACAAAGCTAGCCCCGTAAGACGCGGCGAACACCAGCAGCGCGCAGAAGCCCGCGGCGGCGGTTTGGGACGCCTTGCGCGTCCGCCGCACCACCGGCTTTGATACCGCGCGGCCTTTTTTGCGCTGTTTTGGAGCCTTATCGCGTGTGGCGAGCCGCATGGCGAATCCGCTGATCAAAAAACAGATCAGAATGCGGAACGCGCCAAGCGAAGGCGCGAAACCGTAGGTCCAGTAGGGGAATAGGAGGGCCGCGCAGTAAAGGGTAAGCAGCAGCGGGTGATGGCGGAAATGCGCCCCCCAGGCAAACAGCGCGGCGGAAACCGCTAACAGGCATACCAGCGCGGGCTGCAAGCCTGCCTCTACCTGCGCGGTGCGCATGCTTATTAAAATGGAGCGGTAGTCAAACGTGACCAAGACGATCATGCCCGTTTGATCAAACCGCTGGAAAATGGTGGCTGCCAGCACGGAAAAGCAGCGGGGCAGGCTGCTCCAAAACCCGCTTACCGTCACGGTCGCAAGAAGAAGCCCGCCAGCCAGAACGACCACGCCTGGTATCCACGTTTTTCTTTGGAATACCAGCATAAAGCCGATATGAAAGACCACGCCGAAAAGTACGGCAAGAATGCCCGGCATGGGAATTTGATACGCGGACGCAAGAACAAGCGCCAAGCTCCCCATACCCAGGCAGCCCCAAACGATTTGGCAGGCCGCGCCCAGCAGGGGGTGGCTGCGGTTATCTAGTTGCTGTGCCATCCGTGCCATGGCGCGGCCTCCTTTTCCATCTTAATGGTTGGCAAATGCGGCGGCGATATCCTCCCCGTCTGCCACGACCAGGGCTGCGCCCGCTTTTAGCAGCCGGTCAAGGCCGGACGGCGCGGCGCCCGCGACGATCAAACGAACCGGAAACTCCCGCAGCTCCGCCAAGGCGGAAAGCGCGGCGTAGGCTTCGCCGCCGCGCGCGGCGGTAACCAGAGTTACCGGGCCGCCGGAAAAAAGGGGTCCGTTCAGTAGATTGAGCAATCTTTCGGTCCCGCACTCCTGCCGGGAAACGGTCCCGGCGGAAGCCATTGCGGAAAAAAACAGGCCAAAATCCTCCCGGGTATCCACCGGCATGTCCCGCAGCGCCCCGTCTGTAGCATACCAGGCAAAATCGGCAGGCATATCTTCGGCCAGCTGGCGCATGGCAAGCGCCACGGCGAGTTCGATCAGCCGGTCGGTGACGGCAGGATCTGCCTGCCCGCCGGGGTCAAAAAAGTCGATCAAAAACCGTTCCCGGTCCCGTTTCAAAAAGTCGTATTCCTTCACCATCGTCGCGTCGCTTTTGGCGGTCAGCTTCCAGTGGATGCTTCGAAGCGGGTCGCCGGGGGCGTAATCCCGAATGCCCGCCACCGAAGTATTGCCCCGTTCGTTCGATTCGGGGGCCCCAGGGCGCTCGGTTTCCTCCCGGGCGTTTTCCGGGGAAGGGGGAAGGGTGATCATCCGGGGGAGAATCAGCACCGAAACCGCTGCCTTAGGCTTGAGCCGGAATCCGAAAAGGCCGAAGGGATCCCACGTCCAAACGCGTAGGATCCGGCTTTCGTAGCTGCCGCAATACGCGCTGGAGGCCACATGTTCCAAAACGCGCTCTTCCTGCCCGCCCAGGCTGAACCGGAAAGACAAGGAATGTTTTTGATCCTGCCCCATGACGGCGTAGGTGGCGCGCAGCCGTGGGATGGTCAGGATACCGGCATTTTGAAAGGTAAAGCGCAGGGTGACCGGTTCGCCCTTATCTACCGCGGTGCGGTCGGCGGAAACAAAGGCCCGCACCGACCGGGAGGCGATAAAGCCGTACACCAACGCCAGCGGCATGACGCAAGCCAGGGCCGCCACAAGAACCACGGAAACCGGGTCGCCGTAAAAATATTGCAGGTATAAAAACACGCCCAGCAGCCCGGCGTATAAGATCCAGTTTTTGATCATCCGGCCCGTCCCCCTTCCCAGCGGATCTACTTGCGAACAAAAGGCGGCCGAACCGCGTGCAGAACCTGCTCCAGCACATCTGCGGCGCTCCGCCGGTCCAGCTTGGCCTGTTGGCTTAAGGTGATGCGGTGGCTCAGTACCGCGGGAACCATTACCGCCACGTCCTCGGGAATGACGTAATCCCGCTGCTCCAGCAGCGCGGCAGCCTGGGCGGTGCGCTGCAGTGCCAGGGATGCCCGGGGGCTGGCCCCTAGGTCAATCATGGCGTGATTCCTGGTTTTGACCACCAGGTCCACAATATATTTTTGGATGGTATCGTCCAAATGGATTTGCCTGGTAATCTGCTGGACGGCGACAATGGATTCTGGATTAAGGACCTTTTTTACATCGTCCATGGGGTTTTTCAGCCGCCGGTCGGCCACCATGGCGATTTCGTCTTCCCGGCTGGGGTAGCCCATGGAAAGCCGCATTAAAAACCGGTCCATCTGGGCTTCCGGCAAAGGATGCGTTCCCACAAAGCCCATAGGGTTCTGGGTGGCGATCACCATAAAAGGCGCTGGCACAGGGTGCGGGTCGCCGTCCACCGTGACCAGCGATTCCTCCATGACCTCGAGCAGGCTGGACTGGGTCTTGGGGGATGTACGGTTAATTTCATCGGCCAGCAGCAAATTGCACATAACCACGCCGGGCCGGTACTCAAAACGGTTTGACTGCCGGTCAAACATGGTAAAACCGATGACATCGGAGGGCATGGTATCCGGTGTGAAGGAAATCCGTTTATAATCCAGGCCGGAAGATTTTGCCAGCGCCATGGCCAAGGTGGTTTTGCCTACGCCGGGAACGTCCTCTAGCAAAATATGGCCGCCCGCGGCCATACAGGCGACCAGCTGACGCGCCGCCGCCCGTTTGCCCAGCACCACCTTTTCTATTTCCGCCAGAACGCTGTTCAGGGCTTGTCCCGCCGCGCCAAAGTCCAATTGCCCGTTCATAAAATTTCACAACCTTTGTAATGGTTTGCGGTTTGCTTTATTTTGGATTATATCCTATCTTGCGGCTAATAGCAACAAAAACGGGCGGGAATGACATTAAAAAACTAGTTACAATATTGTAATAGAAAATTATTTTCAAAGCATATGGCGCAGAAAATGACATGGAATAACGGAGGATGGATCGCAAGATGTAGCGATTCATCTTCGGCGCCAACCGCAATCTTACCTTGTTCGATTGCATACGCTTCGACACAATAAATGATACCGAATTGATAATACGATTCCATTGATTATCTTCGCAACGAAACAGCCCCGGCGCGGTAAAGCGCCGGGGCTGTTGTGTTTTCAGGTTATCGGACTGAAAATTGATAGGTGGTATTGTGGCGGTAGGTTTCCCCGGCGCGGAGCACGCACGAAGGGAAGTTTTGGTGGTGAGGGCCGTCGGGGAAAAACTGCGTTTCGAGGCAAAGCGCGTGGCGCACCTGCTGTTTGACGCCGTTTTTAAAGGGATAGCCGCCATCCATGCTATTGGCGGTATACAGCTGTATGCCGGGCTGGTCGGTGAAAACTTCCATCACCCTGCCGGACTTCGGTTCGTATACCTCGACCACTTTGGCCGTTTTGCCGTTGTTGTTCAGTACAAAGTTGTGATCGTACCCATTGCCGTAGCGCAGCTGGGGATGATCGGCGCCGATCTCCTTGCCAATGGCTTTCGGCCGGCGGAAATCGAACGGCGTTCCCTCTACCGGCAGCAGGCGGCCGGTGGGAATGCAAAGTTCGTCTACCTCGGTAATAGCGCCGGCGTCGATGGTCAGTTCGTGGCCCAGCACGTCGCCGCCGTCGTATCCGCCCAAATTGAAGAAAGCGTGGTTGGTCAGGTTTAAGACGGTGTCCTGGTCGCAAACCGCCGTGTAGCTGATCTTCAGCGCGTTGCCGGCCGTCAGGGTGTAGGTGACCTGAACATCCAGCCGGCCGGGGTACCCTTCCTCGCCGTCGGGGCTTACAATCGAAAGGTTCAGCACACAGTCGCCGCCGTCCTCCTTCGCCTCGGCTTTCCAGATTTTCTGGTCAAAGCCCACGTTTCCGCCATGCAGGTGGGTGACGCCGCGCTCATTTTTGGCCAGTACATATTCTTTTCCGTTTAAGGTAAACCGCCCTTCGGCAATGCGGTTGCCAAACCGGCCGATGAGCGCGCCCTGGTAGCCCGCGCCTTTTAAATACCCTTCCAAATCATCGTAACCGCAGACCACGTCTGCGGTCTTGCCATCGCGGCCGGGCATGTGCAGTTCGACTACCGCGCCGCCGTATTCGGTGATTTTAACAGACGCGCCGCTACCGTTTTGCATGATGTAGCAATAGACGGGGCTGCCGTCTTGCAGCGTGCCGAACCGTTCTTTTTTAATACTCAAAGCGGACCACTCCTTTTCCCATCTTGATAACCATCCTGATACAGGCGGTTCTTTCGATAGCATCTTAGCACAAAACCGAACCCCTTACAACCGTATTTTTTCGGACCGGAACATTTGGAATGGATTTTTTCCGCCGGGTAGTCAAGCAAAGGAAAATCTGGTATAATACCATCAGGACTTGACCAAAAAATGGGAAGCAATGGAGTGCCGACACAACGAAAACATGTACCAGGAAAGGAATGGAAACAATGGACCAGCCGGTAGAAAGACCAATGAAAACCGTATCGGAATCCCGCGCAGAGCAGGTTCAAATTGTACTCAACCAGCATATCAATGGCTTTCACCGGCTGTTCGGCGGCCAGCTGATGGCCTGGATCGATACGGTGGGCAGCGTGACTGCCCGCCGTCATTCCGGTTACGATGTAACCACCGCCGCAGTGGACAATCTGGTCTTTGGCGAAAGTGTCACCATCAATTGTACGCTGGTTCTGCTTAGCCAGGTCACGTGGGTGGGAAATACCTCGATGGAGGTGAGGGTGGACACCTATGTGGAACGGTTTGGCGGCGAACGGACCAGGGTCAACCGGGCGTATTTGGTATTTGTGGCCATGGATGATCATTTAAAGCCGGTGCCGGTGCCCGGCTTAATATTGGAAACCGACGAGGAAAAACAAGAATTTGAAAACGGAAAGTTCCGCCAGCTGCTGCGCAAACAGCGCAGGCAGAAGGGCTATTAAGGCCTTAGAAAGCGACGGGGCGGCGGATCGAGGAAAATGGCTATGTT
Source organism: uncultured Eubacteriales bacterium (assembly GCA_902462035.1). Taxonomy (GTDB): domain Bacteria; phylum Bacillota; class Clostridia; order Oscillospirales; family Acutalibacteraceae; genus CABQAC01. The sequence goes on along the minus strand of CABQAC010000032.1, from coordinate 5,862 downwards.
AACCGATTTGACACGGGGGAAGCCTTCCAGCTTGCTGTGGCGGTTTTCCCTGCCCATGCTGGGCAGCGTGGTTTTTCAGCAATTATACAACATCGCGGACAGCGTCATCGCGGGTAATTTTGTGGGCGAGGACGCGCTGGCGGCGGTAGGCGCTTCCTACCCGGTGACCATGATCTTTATGGCGGTGGCCATGGGCTGCAATATCGGCTGTTCGGTGGTCATATCCCAGTTATTCGGCGGCAAACGGTACGGCGAAATGAAAACAGCGGTGAATACCTCTTTTGTTTCGGTGTTGGGGCTTAGTTTGATATTGACGGCACTGGGGTTTTTAACCTGCGACCCGCTGCTGCGCCTGCTTCGCACGCCGGAAAATATTTTTGACGGCGGTGCGCTTTACTTAAAAATTTACATCGGCGGGCTTGCGTTTTTATTTTTGTATAACATCTGCACCGGCATTTTTACCGCGCTGGGGGATTCCAGGACGCCGCTTTATTTTTTAATCGCGTCGTCTGTTGGGAATATCGCGCTGGACCTGCTGTTTGTCATCACCTTCCACATGGGGGTGGCGGGCGTTGCGTGGGCTACCTTCTTGGCCCAGGGCGCCGCGTCGGTTCTGGCGCTGGTGGCGCTGCTGCTGCGGCTGCGCGGGGTAGAGACCCAGGGCCATACCGCCTGGTTTTCCGCCGGTATGCTGCGCCGTATCAGCCGGGTTGCGGTGCCCAGCATTTTACAGCAGAGCTTTATTTCGGTGGGGAACTTGTTTATTCAGGGAATCGTCAACGGATACGGTTCGTCGGTGGTGGCGGGTTATTCGGCGGCCATTAAGCTGAATACCTTCGCGGTGACCTCGTTTACCACCCTGGCAAACGGCGTGTCGAGCTTCAGCGCCCAGAATATCGGCGCGGGGAAATGCAAGCGGGTGCGCAAGGGCTTCCGTGCCGGGGTCATTATGGCAGCGGCGGTCACACTGCCGTTTTTGATTCTTTACTTTTTTTTCGGGTCCCAGATGATCCGCCTGTTTTTGGATGGCAACAGCCAGGAGGCGGTGAGGGCTGGTAACGAATTTTTGCTTCTGGTTTCGCCGTTTTACCTGGTCATCGCCATCAAGCTGGTGGCGGACGCCGTGTTGCGCGGCGGCGGTGCCATGGGGTATTTCATGGTTGCTACCTTCTCCGACCTGGTGCTGCGGGTGGTACTGGCTTTTGTGCTGTCTCCCGCGCTGGGCACAGCGGGAATATGGATCTCGTGGCCTATTGGTTGGCTGGTGGCGGCGGTGCTTTCCTGCTTGTTTTACCGAAAAGGCGTATGGATTCCGCAGGGGGCGGCATTAGAGGATGCCCCGCAGCAACCGGCGGACGAACAGGAAAATGAGCCGGGCGCGCTCGTTTAAGAAAGGATGGACGGCTGTAAATGATCGCATCGACCCAAATTCGCGCGCGGTACGCGGAAACCGACCAGATGGGCATTATTCACCACGCGGTATACCCGGTGTGGTACGAGGAGCGCGCACCGATTTTTGCCGCCAAATCGGCGTTCCCTATTCCCAAATGGAGGCGATGGGGGTGATGAACCCGCTGCTGGAAGTACAGTGCCGGTTTTTGCGCCCCTGCCGGTACGAGGATCTGGTTACGGTCGAAACTTGGATTGCGGAACTTTCGGTTTCCCGCATTCGGTTCCGGTACGCGTTATATCTGCCGGGCGGGGGAACTCCGGTGAATACCGGCAGCACCCTGCACGCGTGGGTGGACAGCAGAACCTTCCGGCCGTTGAATTTAAAAAAGAGGTTTCCGGCTTTGTACGGGCAATTGCTGCCGCTGCTGGAAACGCATGAACCGGAAAAATGCGCGCAGAATAACACATAAAGATTAGTATGGCCTGGCAAATCGCCGCGCGGGTTGACAAATCGCCGCTGGTATGGTATTGTCAACACAAGAACTGAACATGGTATAAAAGCGACGACAAGGATGGAGTACGCGTTCCGCCAAAGCAAAGAGAGAAGACGGCTGGTGCAAGTCTTCGTGCGGGGGAACAGCCGGACCGGATGATGGGAACGGCGCGGAAGTGGCCTTCGAGCTTTGGCCTGAAAGGGGTTTGCGCCCCCGGTAGGCGCCAACGGAAGTTCCCCCGTTACGGGATCGCTGAATCGGGTTCGTACGTACCCTGTTCAGGCAAAGTGCGGAGCGCATGCTTCGAATTTAGGTGGTACCGCGGATGAATATCCGCCCTAAGCGCCGGCAGTTGCCGGGCTGGGGCGGATTTTTTATGCTGCCCCAACGGCAGCAAAACAAGGCAGTTTTGGCCCCGAGAGAAAGGAAGACGACGACATGGCGAAAGAATTGGCAAAAGCATACGAACCGCGGGAAGTGGAGGACCGGATTTATGATTTTTGGATGTCCGGCGGCTATTTCCACGCGGAACCGGATCCCAAAAAAAAGCCTTATACCATTGTAATTCCGCCCCCCAACATTACGGGGCAGCTCCATATGGGCCACGCCCTGGATGAAACGCTGCAGGATATTTTGATCCGTTGGCGCCGGATGCAGGGGTACAGCGCCCTTTGGCTGCCTGGCACCGACCACGCCTCCATCGCCACCGAAGCAAAGATCGTAGAAGCCATGAAGGCCGAAGGGCTGACCAAGGAAGACTTAGGCCGCGAGGGCTTTTTGGAGCGCGCCTGGGCTTGGAAGGACAAGTTCGGCGGGCGGATCATCGAACAGCTGAAAAAGCTCGGATCCTCCTGCGACTGGGAACGGGAGCGCTTTACGCTGGACGAGGGCTGCAACAAGGCGGTCAACGAGGTATTTTGCCGCCTGTATGAAAAGGGCTTGATATACCGGGGTGAACGGATCATCAACTGGTGCCCCAAGTGCCGCACCTCTATTTCGGATGCCGAGGTGGAATTTGAGGAACAGGATGGAAACTTTTACCATCTTCGTTATCCCCTTGCGGATGGCAGCGGATACCTGGAGCTTGCCACCACCCGACCGGAAACGCTGTTGGGCGATACGGCGGTGGCGGTGCATCCGGACGATGGCCGTTACCGCGCTTATGTTGGAAAAAAGGTGATCTTGCCCCTGTGCGGCCGGGAAATCCCGGTGGTGGCCGATAGTTATGTAGAAATGGATTTTGGTACCGGCGTGGTGAAGATCACCCCGGCCCACGACCCCAACGACTTCGAAGTGGGGCTGCGCCACAATCTGCCGGTCATCAATGTGATGGACGAGGGCGCGGTGATCAACGAAAAGGGCGGCAAGTATTGCGGGATGAGCCGGTACGAGGCCCGGAAGGCAATTGTCAAAGATTTGGATGAACAAGGCTATCTGATCAAAATCGAGCCCCACAAGCACAATGTGGGCACCTGCTACCGCTGCCACGATACGGTGGAGCCGCGTGTTTCGCTGCAATGGTTTGTCAAGATGAAGCCGTTGGCTGAGCCCGCGATTCAAACGGTGCGGGACGGACAGGTCCGTTTTGTGCCCTCCCGTTTTGATAAAATTTATTACAACTGGATGGAAAATATCAAAGACTGGTGCATTTCCCGCCAGCTGTGGTGGGGCCACCGGATTCCGGCCTGGTACTGTGCCGGCTGCGGCGAGGTGATTGTGGCCCGGCAGGAACCGGAACAATGCCCCAAGTGCGGCTGTAAAAACCTAAGCCGGGACGAGGATACGCTGGATACCTGGTTTTCTTCCGCCCTGTGGCCGTTTTCAACATTGGGCTGGCCGGACCAGACGAGAGATTTGCAGTATTTTTACCCCACCGACACTTTGGTTACTGGTTATGACATCATCTTCTTCTGGGTGGCGCGGATGATTTTTTCCGCCCTGGAGCAAACCGGGGAGCCGCCCTTCCATACCGTTTTCCTGCATGGCATCGTGCGGGATGCCCAGGGCAGAAAAATGTCAAAATCGCTGGGCAACGGCATCGACCCGCTGGAGGTAATTGCAAAATACGGCGCGGACGCGCTGCGCTTTACCCTGGCTACCGGCAACAGCCCTGGCAACGATATGCGTTTTTCGGACGAAAAGGTGGAGGCGAGCCGCAACTTTGCCAACAAGATTTGGAATGCCGCCAGGTTTATTTTAATGAATACCGAAGGCAAGGAGGTTCCCCAGTCGCTGCCTGAAAAGCTGGGCCTCGCCGACAAATGGATCGTGGGCGAGCTGCGCCGGGTGGCGGCGGAGATTACGGAAAACCTGGAGAAATTCGAACTAGGCATCGCGGTGCAGAAGCTGTACGATTTTATTTGGGATGAATTCTGCGACTGGTATATCGAATTCGCCAAGGCGTCCATGCAGGGCGATGACGAGCAGGCGGCGGACAGCACGCGCCGGGTGCTGGTTTGGGTTATGTCCCGCACCCTGGAAATGCTGCACCCCTTTATGCCGTTTATTACCGAGGAAATTTGGCAATCGCTGCCCCATACGGGGGATTCCATTATGACCGCCCCGTGGCCCTGCGCAGAGGGGGAACCTGATTACGCGGCTGAGCGGGAGGCGATGCAGCAGGTGATGGATGCCATTCGCGCCATCCGCAACCGCCGCAGCGAAATGAATGTGCCGCCTTCTAAAAAGGCTCGTGTGTTTTTGGCTTCGAACCAGCAAGACGCGTTTCGGGCCTGCGTTCCGTATATCGAGCGGCTTGCTTACGCGAGCGGGGTGGAACTGGGCGGCAGCTTCGATGTGCCCGGCGCGGTGACCATTGTGACCAGCAATGCTAAAATTTATATACCCATGGATGAGCTGGTGGACCGGGAAGCGGAAGAAAAAAGATTGAAAAAAGAACTGGAGAACGCGGAAAAGCAATTGCAGCAGACCGAAAATAAGTTGAAGAACGAAGGATTTGTGTCCAAAGCGCCGGCAAACGTCATCGAAGGGGCAAGGCAGAACGCCGCAAAGCTGCGGGAACGCATTGCCATGATTCGCGAGACGCTCGATTCGCTCGGCCGCTGACAAGCGTTGCGACGCGGAAAGGAGCGCGCATTCTTATGACCTACGAGCAAGCGCTCGACGCGATTCATTCTTTGCTTCGGTTCGGCATCAAGCCCGGGCTGGAGCGGGTTGGCGCATTGCTGGAACGGTTGGGAAACCCCCAGAACAGCCTGCGTTTCGTCCATGTGGCGGGTACCAACGGCAAGGGTTCGACCTGCGCCATGACCGCTTCGATTTTGCGCGCGGCCGGGTACAGGACCGGCCTGTACATTTCTCCTTACGTGACCGACTTCTGCGAACGGATGCAGGTGGACGGGCAGAAAATTCCCCATGAGGATTTAGCCCGGGTAACCGAGTTGGTTCTGGCCCAGGCAAATGACCTGCAGGCCGAAGGAGAATCGGTAACCGAGTTTGAATTGGTCACCGCTGTGGCTTTCCAGTGGTTTTTGGAGCAAAAGTGCGACGTTGTGGTGCTGGAGGTGGGGCTCGGCGGGCGGTTTGATGCCACCAACGTCATCCCGTGTCCATTGGTGTCCGCCATTTGCGCCATCGATTTGGATCACACCGCCATTTTGGGCGATACGCTCGCAAAGATCGCGTTTGAAAAATGCGGGATCATCAAGGAGGGCGGCGTGACCGTCTCCTACCCGTACCAGCACCCAGAAGCGGCAGAAGTGATTGAAAAAACCGCCGGAGAGCGCCATAACCAACTGATTGTGCCGGACCCGGCACAGATGCGGGTCAAAAGGGAATTCTTGGGCGGCAGCGAAGTGGAATACCAGGGCCTTGCGCTCCGCATTCCCTTTACCGGCCGCCACCAAATCCGCAACACCCTGACCGTACTGGGCATTGTGCAGGCCCTCAACAGCGGCGGCGCGATACGGCTGAGCGATCAGGCGGTGGCCAAGGGGATCTGCGGGGCAGCCTTTCC
>CABQAC010000031.1 GCA_902462035.1 uncultured Eubacteriales bacterium | reverse complement strand
TCTGCAAAAGCTAGTAGGTATTTTAGAAAAGTCGGGGCTTCAAACCACCGTGTTTGAGGGCGTGGAGCCCGACCCTTCGGTAGAGACGGTCTACCGCGGCGCCCAAGCGATGCGGGAATTCGAACCGGATGTCATTCTTTCCATCGGCGGCGGCTCTCCCATTGATGCTGCCAAAGCCATGTGGGTTTTCTATGAGTATCCGGAAAAGAAGTTCGATGATATCAAAGAGCCTTTTACCATGCCCAAGCTGCGCCAGAAAGCGATCTTTGTCGCGATCCCTTCCACCAGCGGCACCGCGACCGAGGTTACGGCCTTTTCGGTAATTACCGATTACAGCACCAAGGTGAAGTATCCTTTGGCGGATTTTGAGATTACGCCGGATATCGCGGTACTGGATCCCTCTTTGGCGGAGACGATGCCGCCCACGCTGACCGCCCATACCGGCATGGACGCTTTAACCCATGCTATCGAGGCTTATGTGGCCACCGCCCGGTCGCCGTTCAGCAATCCGCTGGCGCTGGAGTCCATTTCCATGATTTTTGACGACTTGGCGGATTCTTTCGCGGGCGCCAAAGAAGCGCGCGGCAGGATGCACATTGCCCAATGCCTGGCCGGAATGGCGTTTTCCAACGCCTTATTGGGGATCACTCACTCGCTGGCGCATAAAGTAGGGGCCCAATATCATTTGGCGCATGGCCTTTGCAACGCGGTTATGCTGCCATATGTCATCGCGTTCAACGCCAAGGAATGCTGTGGTGAGTATGCAGAAATTGCCCGACGGCTGGGGTTAAAAGGCGGTACGGACAAGCAGTTGACCGATGCGCTGATCGGCGCTGTCCGGGCCTTGAACGAAAAGGTCGGCATTCAGCCTACCTTCCAGGCAAACGGCGTGCCGAAAGAATTGTTTGAAAGCACGCTGGATTTTGTGGCAGATGAAGCGTCTAAAGACCCGTGTACGTCTTCCAACCCCAGAAAAGCGACGGCGGAAGATTTGAAGAAAATTTTGATTTGCGCTTACGAAGGAGCGCCGGTTACGTTTTAATTGAATCGTGCAGCGGGGCGAATTTCGTCCCGCTGCTTTTTTCTGTCCTGCGCGTCCATTCTTTTTCCCCGCGATTTCGCATAGCTATGATACAAAGACACTTTATAAGCGCGGAGGAAATCATGGAAAAGGTGTACCAACTGCTGGAAGACGGCGTACAAAAACTCAATGGGGTCTTGTACGGACCGGTAATGGTGGGAATCATTCTGTTGATCGGGTTGATTTTCTCGATAAAAACCGGCTTCTTTCAATTGACTCAGTGCAGGCTATGGCTAAAAAAGACCATTTTTTCCGCCGAAAAAAAGAAAAATGGGGACAAAGGAAACGGAATCTCCCAATTCCAAGCGCTGGCAACTGCCCTGGCGGGAACCATGGGGACCGGCAATATCGTGGGGGTCGCCACCGCGCTGGTAATGGGAGGCCCCGGCGCGATTTTCTGGATGTGGATATCAGCTTTCGTGGGCATGATGACCAAATACGCCGAAACGGTCCTTGCGGTACTTTACCGGCGGAAAAATAAAAAAGGGCAGTGGCTGGGCGGCGCAATGGAGTACATTGAGCATGGGCTGGGGAAAAAATGGATGGCATCCCTGTTTGCCGTATTCTGTATTTTCGCCTCTTTTGGCATGGGGAACATGACCCAGGCCAATTCGATTGCCGACGCCATGGCTTCCGCTTTTCAAATCCCGCCGCTGGTGACCGGCGGCGCGGTGGTGCTTTTGACGGCTCTGGTTATTTTCGGCGGAATTACCCGCATTGCAAAAGTATCGGAAAAAATTATCCCGGCACTCAGCGTAATTTATATTTTGGGCGGCCTGCTTGTTATAGCGTTTCATTTTAAAAACCTGCCCGAAACATTTTTGCGAATTTTCTCCAGCGCGTTCGGTATCCAGGCGGCCGCAGGCGGCATCGGCGGGTATGCCATTACGGTCGCAATGCGCTATGGCGTTGGCAGGGGCATCTTTTCCAACGAAGCGGGTCTTGGCAGTTCCGGCATGGTTTACGCCGCGGCGGAAAACGGAAACGCTGTAGAACAGGGCATGTGGGGCATTTTTGAGGTATTTGCGGATACCATGGTCGTATGCAGTATTACCGCCCTCGCGATCCTGAGCAGCGGTGCGATGGACGGGGGAACCAGCGGCGCACAGCTTTGCGTGATTACCTTTGAATCGGTATTCGGCAAAGTTGGAACTTATTTTATCGCAATTTCCATCGCGATTTTCGCGTTTGCCTCGATGATCGGCTGGGCATATTACGGCGAGCGGGGATTGGAATATCTGGTGGGGGAAAGACTATCGGTCGCGTATAAATTCTTGTTTTTATTCTTTGTTTATTTGGGCTGCGTTTCCCGTTTGGAATTTGTTTGGAATCTGTCAGAATCTTTTAACGGACTGATGGCCATCCCCAATTTGATTGCGGTTGTGGCCCTGGCGCCGCAAGTTTTGGATGCCACTGCTTCTTACAGGTACGACCTGAAATACCGGCGGATCGGATTGAACAGGAACGGCAGCTTGAAAGTGCCAGAGGTGCAAAAGAGGAAATAAAAGGAAAAAATATGGCATTAAATCAAAGATTATGTTATAATAACCAAAACGGTTGAAAAAATCTTTTCGGATATTGGAAAACAGGCGAAAGGACGGCGTGGATTATGAAAGAGGCATTAACCTTTATTGGGCTGGTAATTTTATCGATTCTTTATCTGTTCGAAGTCGATTTTTCTCAGATTGGCGTGCTGAATTGGATTGCTTTTGTGATTATCGCCCTTACTTTGGTACCGTTGGCTTTCCAAACGATATCGGTAATTGTAAAAAAATCCAAGGAGAAAAAGCAGGCGGCGGAACAAAAAATACAGAAGGAGTGATTTCGGGCCCCAGTGTCCGGTCTGCGGGGGAGGAAGACAATGAAAATTGTATTGGTGGTTGATCAATTCGACAACGGCAACAATGGCACAACGGTAACAGCACGGCGTTTTGCCGAACAGCTGCGCAAACGCGGGCATGACGTCCGCATTCTCGCGGGCGGAGAACCGATGGAGCATAAGATTGCGGTACCTGTGCACCGGATTCCCGTTTTTCAAAAGCTGATCGAGTCCCAGGGCATGCAGTTTGCCAAGCCGGTGGATGAATCTTATTACCAAGCGTTTCAAGATGCGGATATCATTCATTTTTATATGCCGTTCCGGTTTTGCCGGCGTGGGGAAGAACTGGCACGCCAACTGAAAAAACCGGTGGTGGCCGCTTTTCATGTTCAGCCGGAAAATGTGACCTCCAGCATCCACCTGGGGAAATGCAAATGGGTGAACGAGTTTTTGTATTGGTGGTTTTACCATGTGTTTTACAATCGCTTCCGCTTCATCCATTGCCCCAGTAAGTTTATCGCGCAGCAGTTGAAGGAGCATGGCTACGGCGCGGATTTGCGTGTGATTTCCAACGGCGTGGACGACGCTTTCCGTCCAGGTCCCGGCGCGCGGGATCCCCAATGGAAAGGGAAGTTTGTGGTTCTTATGGTCGGCCGGTATTCGGGAGAAAAGCGTCAGGATCTGATTATCCAGGCCGCCAAACAAAGCCGGTACGCCGACCGGATTCAATTGGTTTTTGCGGGCAGAGGCCCCAAGGAAGCGGAATACCGCCGTTTATCCAAAGGCCTGCCCAACGAACCGCTGTTTGCGTTTTACACCAAGGACGAACTGGTTGAGCTGATCAACGGCTGTGACCTTTACGTCCATTCCTCGGATGCCGAAATCGAGGGTATCTCCTGCATGGAGGCATTGGCCTGCGGCCTGGTGCCGGTCATATCCGACTCCAAGCTGTCCGCGACCCCGCAATTTTCCCTGGACGAACGCTGCCTGTTCCGCGCGGGCGACGCCGCCAGCCTTGCGCAGCGGATCGATTATTGGATAGAACATCCCGCGGAAAAAGACGCCTTAAAACCCAGGTACGCGGCTTTAGGGGATTCGATGCGGGTCAGTACCTGCGTGTCCCAGGCGGAACAGATGTACCTGGACGCCATCGCGGATTTTGAAAAGAATGGTTATCCCCAGCCCGTGCGGACCTGGTTTTCCCGCATGAGCCACCCCGACGCCGATAAAGCGGTGGACCAGTACCGCCGCCATTCCGCGTTGCGCCGGGCTGCGATAGCGCTTTTTACCGGATTTTTTTCGCCGCTGCTTTATGCCATCGATTGGCTGTTTTTGGGCTTTTCCGTGGCAGGGCGCGAAAATCTGGAACAGGTCAGCGGCGGCGCGGTAACGGTCATGAACCATGTTCACCCGATGGACTGCACCATGGCCAAGTTGGCGTTGTTTCCCACGCCGCTCTATTTTCTGACCTTACGGCGCAATATGGAATTGCCTTTTATTGGCTGGCTGATCAAAACATGCGGCGCGCTGCCGATTCCGGATTCCGCCGTTAAAATGGCAAAGCTGCAGCGCGGCCTGAAAACCGGCGTTGACCGCGGAGAATGGGTTCATTATTACCCGGAAGGAATGTTGGTCCGTTATCACAAGGGTTTTCGACCCTTCCACAACGGCGCCTTTTTAACCGCTGTCTGTTCTCAGTGTCCCGTTGTTCCCATGGTCATTACGTATGACGAACCGCACGGCATTCGTTCGCTATGGCGCCGTAAACCGTTTTTAACGGTGCATATAGGGTGCCCGCAGTACCCCAATGCCTTTTTGCCCCGCCGGCAGGCTGTGGAGGAATTGAACCGTCGTACCCGCATCGAAATGGAACGCCTGCTGGATAGAAAAAACCCCTTGGGAAGCAGCGAGGAAGCGGTGCTGGCCGACCGGTTGGGATAAAAAGAGTTAAACAGAGGACGAAGAAGGGGGCATGTCCAATGAAACGGTATTTCAAACGGTTTGCCTTTTGGTTTGGTGTTTTTTCCTTCTTGTTGTTTACGTTTTACCTGATTTACGAAACATCCTGGACTTATAACCTTCTGGGGTGTTTTAACTATCCCTTGTTTGCATTCCTCAATTTGCTGCTGCCGGAAATCCTGCATCCCTTTGCAGATGGTCTGACATATACCGGGTTTCAGGTTTTTACGCTCCGCCTTCCATACGGAGTGTTTTATGTACTCACCTATATCGGTTACGGCGCGTTGATCGATTGGATTTTAAATCTGCGGAAACACCGCGAGCACACAACTTGATTGTATCAAAATCCCCCCGCCCGGGCACCAAGCTCCGGGCGGGGGGATTTTTCTTTATAAAAGCGATTTATAGCTTCAAGCTGCCATAGAACTCCTGCAACGTCGCGCAGGAACTGCGGAACTTTTCCATTTCCCCATCGGTTAGGGAGAGGGGGAGCACCCGCTGGATGCCGTTGCGGTTGACAATGCAGGGCACGCCCACAAAAACACCGTTTTCCCCATATTCTCCCCGCAGCATGGCAGATACGGTAAGCACGCTGTTCTCATTCCCAAAAATCGCTTTGGTAATCCGCACCAAAGCCATTCCGATTCCATAATAAGTGGCGCGTTTGGCCCGAATAATTTTTTGAGCTGCGCCGCGGACTTCCTCGGTAATATTCTCCATATCCTCGTACCGGTATTTACCGCCGGATTCCTTGCAAATATCCAAAATCGGCTTGGTAGCCAACATGGCCTGCGACCATGGGACAAATTCGCTGTCTCCGTGTTCGCCGATTACATAAGCGTGCATATTGCGGGGGTCAACCGAAAAATATTCTCCCAGCAGGTAGCGTAACCTGGCGGTATCCAATGCGGTGCCGCTGCCCAGCACGCGGCGCGGGTTAAAACCGGAAAGGGTGCAGGTAATCCGCGTCATGATATCCACCGGATTGGTAGCGACCAAGAACAAACCGTTGAAGCCGGATTCGGTCACCGGATCCACAATGGAATGGAAAACCGCTGTGTTGCGCTGGAGCAAATCCAACCGGGATTCGCCGGGTTTTTGGGCAACGCCCGCCGCGATGACAACAATGTCCGCATCGCTGCAATCCGCGTAGGTTCCAGCGTAAATCTTCATGCTGGAGGATGCGAAAGCGACGCCGTGGTTCAGGTCCATAGCCTCGCCCTGTGCGCGTTCTTTGTCCACATCGATCAGAACAAGCTCGTCGCACGCCCCCTGGTTCAGCAGGGCATATGCGTAACTCATACCGACCATGCCGGTACCGATCAGCACCACTTTTCTGTTATCTTTGGTCATTTGTGATCCCCCGTTTCTTTTGATGTCTTTCCTTTTGATACGCCATATGAGTTTTTTGCAGCAGGACGTGGAAAGAGCCGCTAAGCGCCTTTTGAAACCAAAGGTTCGCGGTTCGCTTCTATTATATCACATCCTTCTCGATTCATGTTATCCAAGCCAAAAAACATAAAAAAAGAATAAAAAGGAACCGGCCGCAATCAGCAAGCCGGTTCCTTTTTATTCTTTTGGCGGAGAGATGGGGATTCGAACCCCAGAAACCACGTTCATGGTTTACACGATTTCCAGTCGTGCTCCTTCGACCATCTCGGACATCTCTCCACAAGCCTGTCCCGATAAGACGCTTGATTATTATATCCGTTTTTATTGGGGTTGTCAAGAAAAAGCGCTGTTATTTTTTTCTTATTTTCGCCGCAGGGGCGGCGGAAGGGCCAAACACGCCGCCGTAAAAATCCTGCACAAACCACACTTTGGGCGCTTCCACCGTTTTCATGTCCAAATCATGCAAAGGGCTTTCCGGATCGGGCACATGGAAGGTCAGCTTGTAGGAGTACAGCGCCTGAGCTTTATACCCGCATGCGCGGTTTAAAGCGTTGGTGCCGTACTTTCCATCCCCGGCGAGCGGATGGCCGATTGAAGCAAAATGCGCGCGGATTTGATGGGTACGCCCGGTCAGCAGTTCCACTTCCGCCAAGGAATAACGCTCCCGTTCCGCAACGATACGGTATTTGGTTCGGATGGTTTTCCCGCCCGGGATAGGGCGGCTATGAACAAATACCCTGTTTTGAGCGCTGTCTTTTTCCAAATATCCCTCCAGAATACCTTCCTTTTGCGCCAGCCTGCCGTGAAGGATACAAAGATAGAATTTATCGATGGCGCGTTCTTTCATCATTTCGTTCAGAAGGCGGAGCGATTCGGCTGTTTTCGCCGCGATAACGATGCCCCCCGTATTCCGGTCGATCCGGTTAACCAGCGCGGGCGCAAAAGCGTTTTCTTCCGCCGGCCGGTATTCTCCTTTTTCAAACAGGTAACGCTGGATACGGTCGATCAGCGTATCGCCGTAGTGACTTTCGTCCGAATGAACAATCAGCCCTGCGGGCTTGTCCACCAGTAGCAGCCTGCTGTCCTCATACAGCACCTCAATTTTAGAAGAAGCCTTCAAAAAGGGATATGCCTTTGGCGCCTCGGCAAGCAGGTCGTCTTTCAAATACAGGTCGATCCGGTCGCCTTCCTCCAGGCGGACCGAAATTTCGCACCGCTTCCCGTTCCGCTTTATATGTTTGGTGCGGATCGCCTTATATAGCATGGATTGGGGCAGAGCCGGAAAGGTTTTGACGATAAACTTATCCAGCCGCTGGCCCGCGTCGTTGGGGCCCACTGTCAGGCTTTTCATACTTCATAGTCTCCTTGCTTGCGGCCTCTGTCCTCAGCCGCTTTGCTGTTTTTTTATTATAGCACAGTTTCGTCGATTCGCAATGCGCCACATCTTTTCTAATTTATTGTTTTGTAGTATAATTATAAAATTACAAACGAAAGGAATGTGAGAACGGCATGCATGACGGACACCGCGAGAGATTAAGACGGCGCTTTCTGCGTGAAGGGCTGGACGGGTTTGATGATCATATCGTATTGGAACTGCTGTTGTTCTACGTCATTCCTCAAAAAGACACCAACGAACTTGCCCATGTCTTGATCAACCGGTTCGGCTCCCTTTCGGGCGTGCTGGAAGCCCCGGTGGACGAGCTGAAAACGGTCAAAGGCATCGGGGAATATTCGGCAAGCCTGCTCACCCTGATTCCTGAAATCTGCAGGCGGTATATGGGCGATAAATACTCTGACCACTGCATTGTAAACTCCACGCAAGCGGCAGGGGATTATTTGTTGGACCGCTATGTGGGCCGAAACAAGGAAACGGTCATCTTGCTTTTGCTGGACGCCAAAGGCCGCGTGCTGTACTGTGGCGTGATCGCGGAAGGATCGGTCAACGCGACTGAGGTCAATGTCAAAAAGATTGTGGAGGCCTCCGCCCGTTATAACGCGAGCAGCGCAATACTGGCGCACAACCACCCCAGCGGCGTGGCGCTTCCCTCCAAGCAGGATATTGCGACCACCGAAACGGTGGCAAAAGCTCTGCAGCTGATCAATGTGGACCTGGTCGACCATATCATTGTGGCGGACCGCGACTTTGTCTCCTTGGCGGACTGCGGGATGGTCGGCACGCCGGAAACCAGGTTGCCGCCGGCAAGCCCAGCAGAATAAAGCAATAAAAACCAAAGAAGGATCCGGCGATAGCCGGATTCTTTTTTGTCAAGAACTTTCCAGTGAAAAAGCGCGATATGATATGTGGGGCCGATTGAAAAGACCGTCGAACTATGGTATGATTGAGTGATGTTGTTTCATGCTCTGTTTTTCCAGGGGCAGAGAGAATCTTTTATATTGGCCTTTTTGACTTGGCGGCGATAACGCCGTAAGAAAAGAGGAAGAATAACAACCAAAAGCGCAGGAGGTGTTTTGCCATGGATCAGTTCCAATTGGTTTCGTCTTATACGCCAACCGGCGACCAGCCGGAGGCCATTGCCAAACTTGTGGAAGGATTGGCGCGGGGGGACAGGGAACAGGCATTGATGGGCGTTACGGGGTCCGGCAAAACGTTCACCATGGCGAATATCATTGCCCAGGTGAACCGGCCAACGCTGGTGCTGGCACACAACAAAACGCTGGCCGCGCAGCTTTGTTCCGAATTTCGCGAGTTTTTCCCAAATAACGCGGTGGAGTACTTCGTTTCGTACTACGATTATTACCAGCCGGAGGCATATATCCCCACCACTGACACCTACATCGAAAAGGATTCCGCGATCAACGACGAAATCGACAAGCTGCGCCATTCAGCCACTTCGGCTCTATCCGAGCGGCGGGATGTGATTATCGTGGCAAGCGTCTCGTGCATCTACAGCCTGGGCGACCCCATCGATTACCGCAGCATGGTTATTTCGCTGCGTCCCGGAATGAAAAAAAGCCGGGACGAGCTGCTGCGGAAGCTGGTCCAGCTGCAATATGAACGAAACGATATCAATTTCATCCGCAACAAATTCCGCGTACGGGGGGATGTTGTGGAAATATTCCCGGTCGCGGCCGGGGAAAAAATTATCCGGGTCGAATTTTTCGGGGATGAAATCGACCGCATCAGCGAGGTCAACCCCCTGACCGGCGAGCTGCTGGCCGTGCTGCGCCATGTAGCGATCTATCCCGCGTCCCATTACATTGTGCCCGGCGATAAAATGCAGGAAGCCATCCGGGACCTGGAAGAAGAAATGGAAGAACGCGTCCGCTATTTTAAAGAAAACGATAAACTGATCGAGGCCCAGCGGATTCAGCAGCGCACCAAGTACGATATTGAAATGCTCCAGGAAGTGGGTTTTTGTTCGGGAATCGAGAACTATTCCCGGGTGCTGTCCCGCCGCCCTGCCGGCAGCGCGCCCTTCACCCTGCTGGATTATTTCCCCGAAGATTATCTGCTTTTCATCGATGAGTCCCACGTGTCGGTTCCCCAAGTGCGGGGAATGTATGCAGGCGACCGGGCGCGCAAGGAAACGCTGGTGGAATACGGGTTTCGGCTGCCCTCGGCCTATGACAACCGGCCGCTGAACTTTGACGAGTTTTACAGCAGGCTTAACCAGGTGGTATTCGTCAGCGCCACCCCCGGTCCCTTTGAAAAAGAAAAAAGCACCCAGATTGTGGAGCAGGTAATTCGGCCCACCGGCCTGCTGGATCCGGAGGTCATCGTCAAGCCTACCGATGGGCAGATCGACGATTTGATATCGGAAATCAATCTGCGCACCGAAAAGGGGAACCGGGTACTGGTTACAACGCTGACCAAAAAGATGGCCGAAGATCTGACCGCTTTCCTGGAAGCCCGGGGGATCCGGGTTCGGTATATGCACCACGATATCGACACGGTGGAACGGATGGAAATCATCCGGGACCTGCGGCTGGGGGAATTCGATGTGTTGGTCGGCATCAACCTGCTGCGGGAAGGGCTTGATATTCCCGAAGTTTCCCTCGTCGCGATTTTGGATGCGGATAAGGAAGGTTTTTTGCGGTCCGAAACATCGTTGATTCAAACCATTGGCCGCGCGGCACGCAACGCGGGCGGCCAGGTGATCATGTACGCGGACCAAGTCACGCCGTCCATGGAACGCGCCATTTCGGAAACGGAACGCCGCCGCGCCATCCAAACGGCCTATAACGAGGCGCATGGCATCATTCCCCAAACCATTACCAAAAAGGTTGCGGATCTGTTGGAGATATCCAGCAAGAGCGAGGCCGCAGACAAAAAGAAGGGGAAGCGGCTGACCAAGGCGGAGCGTTTGGAACTAATCGAACAGCTGACCAAAGAGATGAAAGCAGCGGCCAAGCTGCTGGAATTCGAACACGCCGCGTATCTGCGGGACCGCATCAAGCAGCTGTCCGATGGAAAATAAGAATACGAATCCGCCCCGTGGGCGGGCGCCGTTTGTTTTAGGAACCCGTAATATCTCCGTTTAACCGGGAAAAACCTTCCGGTTGCAGCGAAAGGATGATCAAGATCATGTCTGCCAAGAATATAATTGTCAAGGGCGCCAGGGAACACAACCTGAAAAACATCGATGTGGAAATTCCACGGGATAAACTGGTGGTTCTGACCGGTCTTTCCGGGTCGGGCAAGTCGTCGCTGGCCTTCGATACCATTTACGCGGAAGGGCAGCGTCGTTACGTGGAATCCTTGTCTTCCTACGCCCGGCAGTTCTTGGGGCAGATGGAAAAACCGGATGTGGATTTAATCGAAGGGCTGTCTCCGGCGATTTCCATCGACCAAAAAACCACCTCCAAAAATCCGCGTTCCACGGTAGGTACGGTGACCGAAATTTACGATTACCTCCGCTTGCTTTACGCGCGCATCGGCATTCCCCATTGCCCCATCTGCGGGCGGGAAATCAAGCAGCAGACGGTAGATCAAATTGTTGACCAGGTTCTTGCTTTGCCGGAGAATGCTCGGATTCAGGTACTGGCGCCGGTTGTACGCGCCAGGAAGGGCGAGCATATCAAGGAATTGGACGCCGCCAGAAGGTCCGGTTATGTCCGTGTGCGGGTGGACGGCCTGATTTACGATCTGTCCGAAACCATTAAGCTAGAAAAAAACAAAAAGCATACCATCGAAATAATTATCGACCGGTTGGTTGTGCAGGAATCCATCCGCTCCCGTCTGGCCGATTCTATCGAAACCGCGTCCGGCCTGACGGGAGGCCTGGTGGTGATTAATGTGGTGGATGGGGAGGACATCACCTTTTCCCAAAATTACGCTTGCCCGGAGCATGGCGTCAGCATGGAAGAATTGACGCCGCGTATGTTCTCCTTCAACAATCCATACGGCGCCTGCCCCAAATGTACCGGTCTTGGAGTGTTTATGAAGGTGGATCCCGATTTGGTGATTCCCGACCGCTCCCTTTCGGTCAGCCAGGGGGCCATCAAGGCCAGCGGCTGGTATGTTGCAGACGGAAGTTCCATCGCTTCCATGTATTACGAGGCGATTGCGAAACATTACCATTTTTCCCTGGATACTCCAGTCAATCAGCTTCCCCCGGAGATTGTGGACATCCTGCTTTACGGCACCAAGGGGGAGCGGATTCAGATGGTGCGGCGCAACGAATACGGAAGCGGCACCTATACCACCGAGTTTGAAGGTGTCATCAACAACTTGGAGCGCCGTTTCCGGGAATCTCAAAGCAACTGGATGAAAGAGGAAATTGAAACCTATATGAGCGCCATCCCCTGCGAGGACGGCCACGGCGAACGGCTTAATCCGCAGAGCCTGTCGGTGACGGTGGGGGGGATCAATATTCAAAAATACTGCGAAAAATCCATTACCGAAGCGCTGGACTTTATCGAAAACCTGCAGCTCAATGAGCGTGAGCGGATGATCTCCGCGCCGATCCTAAAGGAAATTCGGGAGCGTCTGGGCTTTTTGCAGAGCGTCGGGCTGGATTATTTGACCTTGTCCCGGGCGTCCGGCTCCCTTTCCGGCGGAGAAAGCCAGCGGATCCGGCTGGCGACTCAGATCGGATCTTCCCTGATGGGCGTACTCTATATTCTGGACGAGCCGAGCATCGGCCTGCATCAGCGGGATAACGACAAGCTGCTTGCCACGCTGAAACGGCTGCGGGATATTGGGAATACCGTCATTGTGGTGGAACATGACGAGGATACCATGTACGCCGACGACTATATCG
>CABQAC010000030.1 GCA_902462035.1 uncultured Eubacteriales bacterium | reverse complement strand
TTATTTTTATTCCGCCGTCTTTTCAGCGCAAGTTGCGGATGCGAACCGGAAAACCAGCTCTGTCCTGTCCGGGCCGTAATGCTCGGTCAGACGGGGCGGCGGATAGCCGTTGCGCTCGCACGCTTCCCGCATCCGTGCCAGTCCGGATCCAGTGCCCGTTCCCACCTTGACCAAGGCAAACAAACGGGCGATGGTGGAGTTGCGCGGATCGCTGATTCCGCCGCGCCACGTTCCATAAACGCGAAGCCCGCCCGGATTGGTCAGTACAATTTTGGAGCCGCTGCACGCCACAACAATTCCCTGCTTGCCATGGTAAGACGCATGAATCAAGGCGTTGGCCAGGCCTTCCCGCACCGCATCGGCAATCTCCTTTGCTCCCGCTTGCTGCCCGTCGGGCAAAAAACACGGCAACCGGTCGCAGACCATAAAATAAAAATCATATACATTGCCGCTCCAGTCCGCCGAATCGGAAGTCAGCCGGTCGCTCCACCGGCCGGTTTCTTCCTCCACCACATGGTAATCCAAATAGTAATCTGGAAACTGACGGCGGATTTGGTCTTCCCGCCCAAACAGCAGCAGCCCCGCTACCGTGGGGTGTAAACTGCCGTCTTTCGCGGTTCCCAAAACGCCTATCCGGGTCAAAAATTCCTCCTCCGGCAGTAAAATAAGCCGGTTTTTCGGCCGCATCAGCGCAAGCCGTTCCCGGTAGCGGCCAATGGTCTCCCGGCAAAGCGCGTCCTGGGTCAGCATCAAAACCAGCTCCCCGTCCTGTGGGGCGGCGGCGCTGTCCCGCAGCATAGCCGTGATCTCCGCTTCATCACAATGGTAGTCCCCTTCCCCACTGCGGCGGTAGGTTCCCCGGTATGGGTCGCCGCCAATATAAACCGGCTTTTGGCGGCGGCTTGCCCTGGGAATTTCGATGACCACAATCTCCAAACCGTCTTCCATCTGCCGGTACACCTGGTTCCTTCGCAGCAAATTGACGCTTACCCGGCGCGGTTTGCGCAGTTCCCGCCAAAACCGGTCGATCATTTCATCCGCATCCTTGACGCCGCAAAGGCGAAGGGATTTGTCCTCCTCTTCCTCCACGCCCAGCAGGATTACACCGCCCTGGGTGTTGGCAAAGGCCGAGTACGTCTCCCAAATACTATCCGGCAGCCCGCCGGCGGCTCGTTTGGCTTCTAGGCGGCTGGTTTCCCAATGCCCCACCACCTGGCGGAAATCGATCATGCCCACACCTTCTTTCGCGGCCCTCTTTTTATTAAGTATACGGCCCCGCAAGCCATTGCGCAACCGCCCCGAGCAAACAAAAAGGACCGCGGATAATTTTCCGCGGTCCGATCCAAAAACAAAGGTCACCGTTCCCCAATGGGCACATAGGGCACGCGGTCCGCCACGCTTTTATAAGCCGGCCGGATAATTTTGCTGGCGTTGATCAGCTCCTCGATACGGTGGGCGCTCCAGCCCGCAATACGGCTAATGGCGAAAATAGGGGTATACAGTTCCAGCGGCAGATCCAGCATACTGTAAACAAAACCGCTGTAAAAATCGATATTGGCGGAAACACCTTTGTAAATCCGCCGTTCTTCCCCAATAATTTTTGGCGCCAGCCGCTCCACCATCGCGTAAAGGTTGTATTCCTCCACACGTCCCTTTTCCTCCGACAAGCTTTCCACATAGTAACGGAAAACATTGGCGCGGGGGTCGCTGAGCGAATAGACGGCGTGCCCCATACCGTAAATCAAGCCGGCTTTATCGAACGCTTCTTTGTGCAGCAAAGCGCGAAGGTATCGCTCTACCTCCTGCTCGTCGGCCCAGTCCTTCACGGTATGCTTCATATCCTCGAACATCTGCACCACCTTGATGTTCGCCCCGCCGTGCTTGGGGCCTTTCAGGCTCCCCAGCGCCGCCGCCACCGTCGAGTATGTATCGGTGCCGGAGCTGGTTACGACATGGGTGGTAAAGGTGGAGTTGTTGCCACCGCCGTGGTCGGCGTGCAGCACCAGGGCTAAATCCAAAATTTTCGCTTCCAGTTCGGTGTACTGGGAATCCGGGCGAAGCAGATACAAAATATTCTCCGCCGCAGAAAGATCCGGCTGTGGGTTGTGGATGATCAGGCTATTGCCCAGCTCGTAATGGCTGTAGGCCTGGTAACCATAAACCGACAGCACGGGAAACAGTGCGATCAGCTGCAAACACTGGCGCAGCACATTGTCGATGCTGTTGTCGTTGGCATTGGTGTCGTAGCAATAAAGGGTCAGAACGCTGCGGGCCAACGTGTTCATCATGTCGGCGCTGGGAGCTTTCATAATGATATCCCGCACAAAATTGGTAGGCAACGTACGGTAGCCCGCCAAAAGCGATTTGAAATCGACCAGCTGGTCCTTGGTGGGCAGAGAGCCAAACAACAGCAAATAAACGACTTCCTCAAAGCCTTTGCGCTTTTCCGTCACAAATCCCTTGACGATTTCCTCCACGTCCACACCGCGGAAAAACAACTTGCCTTCGCAGGGAACCTTTTCGCCATCCACTATTTTATTGGACTGAATTTCGCTGATTTCGGTTAAGCCGGTCAGGACACCGTTGCCGTTGATATCCCGCAATCCCCGGTTAACCTGGTACTTGGTATAAAGGGTGGGGTCGATGGTGCTGTGTTGAAGGCACAGCTTGCTTAAGCCGCGGACCTCCGGTGTCACTTCGCTGTACTCGTTTTTCTTCTCCTGCATACGTACCATCCTTTCTTCCAACGGTTCCTGTCACACAATCACGGTTCTATTATAACAAAACGCAAGATGATGTTTGTGAACAATTTGTCACTTTTTTATTCCTGTTACGGCGCAGGCGCCGCCGCGCGCTTTTTTTCTTGATAGCAGCGCAGAAGTTCCAAAATATCGATCCCATCGATAGTGGCGCCTTCTAAATCGCAATCGCTGAATTGCGAATAGGAAAGGTCGCAGCGCTCAAAACGCGCGTGGCGCATACAGGGGGTTTCAAACCGGGCGTTTTGCATATTCACACAGCCGAAATGCACATCGTTAAGGTTGACGCACTGAAACTTAGATTCGGCTAAATTGATGTCGGTAAACCGTGTCTGATATAAATTGACATCGTTAAACCCGCTGCCGCTCAAATCCAGGTCGTCAAACGATGATTCCGGCAAGTTGTCCTGCCGAATTTCAATGGGGAATCCCGCTTCATGTACGTACTTTTTCATTTCACCCATAGTGTACACACCCCTTCGATTTATAATTTTGCACAAATTACATCCATGTAATTTGTTGATTATATCACTAATAACAAAATAAAACAAGGCCACATTTTTTAATTTGGCCCGCGCCAACCCTATAAAAGTTATTGTTTCCTTTTTTTATGAAAGCAAATAGAAATCTTCGTGAAATTTTTGTGAGAATCGCCTTCTTTTTTAGGCCGCTTATGGTATAATAGCGTCAAAGCCGTATTTTGACGCTATTATACCATTAAAATTCAGACATCCGCTTTTCTTTGGCGCTGGGCCGGGGCGCGGAATAATAAAGGTGATGAGCGCGTGGCGCATAAAAAAATTCCTTACAAGGGGTCTTTCGCCCTTGTTACAAAATTTGTTCTTTTGCTGTTGTTTACCATCATGTTTTCTTATGTATGGGAGAATTTCTCGTCCCGCGAAATGGATATTCCCTATTTTAGGCGCGGGAATTTCCTGGTGATTGTCATCTACATTCTGCTGGTTTACGTATTCTCCAATTTTTACGGCGCCTATAAGGTTGGGTCTTTCCGGGTATCGGAAATCATCTATTCGCAAATACTGTCCCTTTTTTTTGTCAACATCGTGACTTATTTTCAGCTTAGCCTAATCGCCCGCCATTTAATCGGGCCAAAGCCGTTGTTTTGGATGACACTGGCGCAAATCCCTGTGGTGGTCCTTTGGGCTTATGTTTCCAACCGGATCTATTTCCGGCTGTATCCCCCGCGGGAAATGATTCTGGTTTACGGCAGCAAATCCGCGGTAAACCTGGTTTATAAAATGAGCCTGCGTTACGATAAATACCGCATTTGTACCGCCATTAATGCGGACGACGGCCTGGACGCCGTACTGGAAAAGGTCCGGCAGTACCGCTGTGTCATCATTTGCGATGTCCACGATCCGGTGCGCAGCAAGCTGCTGAAGTTTTGTTTCCAAAACGCCATCCGGGTCTATCTGACACCCCGGATGTCCGACGTCATCACCCGCAGCGCCGAAACCATCCATCTGTTCGACACCCCTTTGCTTCTCTGCCGCAACCAGGGGATTCCGCCGGAGCAGCGTTTTGCCAAGCGGATACTGGATTTGATCGTTTCCTCCATTGGATTGCTGCTGGCTTGCCCTTTTATGCTGGTGACCGCCCTGGCTATTAAGCTATGCGACGGCGGCCCGGTTTTATTCAAGCAGGACCGTTTAACCGTGGGCGGAAAAGTTTTCCCCGTCTATAAATTCCGCAGCATGTACGTGGATGCGGAACGCGACGGCGTGGCAAGGCTGGCGTCGCAAAACGACGACAGAATTACCCCCGTGGGTAAAATCATCCGCAAGGTGCGTTTGGACGAGCTTCCTCAGCTGCTCAACGTACTGAAAGGCGATATGTCCATCGTAGGTCCCCGGCCCGAACGGCCAGAAATCGCAGAATCTTATAGAGCGGATATGCCGGAATTCGATTTTCGCCTGAAGGTAAAAGCCGGGCTGACAGGGTATGCCCAGGTGTATGGAAAATACAACACCACCCCCTATGACAAACTGATGATGGATCTGATCTACATCAACACTTACTCGCTGATTTTGGATTTGAAATTGATTTTAATGACGGTTAAAATACTTTTTTTGCCCGAAAGCACCGAAGGTGTCGCGGAAGGCGCGTTGCTTGCCAACGAAATGCCCTTCCCGCATGAAACGGATTCCGAAGCACCGCAGCAGGGCGATTCAAAATAAAAAACCGCGCGTTTGCAAGCCGGCAAAAGGAGGATATTATGGAGATTATCGTAAAACCGCTTTCTCCGGAACGTTTGGCGGATTATTTCGACTTTTTCAACAACCGCGCATTTACCGACAACCCTCCGTGGGGCGGGTGCTATTGCATCGCTTGGCAAATGACCAAGGAAGAGGAGAAGGCCCAACTGTACGACAAGGCGGAAGCATATGGCGGCGGACAAGAAAATTTTATGCGCGCGCTTCGCGAAATTGTCGTACGGCAAATCACATCGGGTGCTTTGCGGGGGTATTTGGCATACGTTGACGGCATGTCAATCGGATGGTGCAACGCCAACGACAAGGCCAGTTTTCCCATCGAGTCCGCCAATGGATTTCATCTGTACGCTCCCGCGGAGCAGCGGGAAAAAGCGGTGATTTGTTTCGAGATCGCCCCGGCGTATCGCGGGAAAGGTGTGGCCACCGCACTGTTAAACCAGGTTGTGAACGACGCGGAAGCCGAGGGATACGCCGCTGTCGAGGGTTTCCCCCGCGTGCGCGATAAACGGGACGAATGGGACTATTCAGGCCCTGTCCGGCTGTATGAAAAGGCCGGGTTCCGGAAGGTGGCAGAACAACAGGATGGGCTTGTGGTGATGCGGAAAGAATTGAAATAAAGCGCGCGGCATCGTTTATCTTTTGATGACGTATTTTCGGTTCATTTTTTCATTCCTGTTATTTCTGCATCATGCAAAAATGGCAATATTAAAAAGGAGCAAACCAGGCGAATTTTTCGCTTGTTTTGCTCCTTTTTTATTCCTTATGCCCGCCTTCGGCTCGGTTATGTCCTGATCGAGCGGGCTGGGCCTGCATGCGTTTTTTGTTGTTTACGCTTCCGTACGCCATTCATGGGGCAGGCGGCAAATTCCGCTGTCCCGCACGGGGGATGTCGTGCAAAAAGAAATCCGGTGTTCCTGGTAATCGTAGGGGTACCCGTCCTGGCTGACCGCTGAAACATCGACCCAGTAGGTTCCCTCCACCAAACATAGGGAAGGTAGCAGCAGGCGAATCGTCCCCTCCGCATTCTGCCCGCCAACCTGTACCGGCACACCATCCACAAAGGTGTCGGTCCGGTAGCAGTTTCTGCCATCCTGGGCAAAAAAGCTGACCCCAAAGCCCAGTGTGGCCACCGGACGGTTAATGCGGTAGGAAAGTACCAGCTCCGCCGGGCCCGACACAGGGAACGAACCGCATTCTTTCCCTTCCGGATCGAGCATCCGCGCCTCGGTGATTTCGACATCCTGCGACCCGACGCGCTGTAAGTCCACAGGGGCCTGCTGCACGGGAGAAGACGGCGCCTCGTGGCGCAGTGCGGCTTCCATTTCGGCCTGGCGCCGCCCCATGAACTCCAGGTACGCCATAATCGCCGGTTTTGGAGTTCCCTGTTTGACGATGACGCCGTCATTGATCCAGACGACCTTATCGCATATCCGCTCGATGGATGCCATATCGTGGCTGACGATGACGATGGTTACGCCTTCCGATTTTAAGTTGACGATCCGGTCAAAGCATTTCTTTTGGAAGTTGGCGTCGCCCACCGCCAGAATTTCGTCCACCAGCAAAATTTCCGCGTCCACATTGATGGCCACGGCAAAAGCCAGCCGCATATACATGCCGGAAGAATAGGTCCGCACCGGGCTGTCGATAAAATCTCCCAATTCGGAAAATGCGATAATATCCTCCAACCGCGCGTCTATCTCTTTTTTGGTCAGGCCAAAAATAGCGGCGTTGATGTAAATATTTTCGCGTCCGGTCATATCCGGATGGAACCCGGCCCCTAATTCAATCAGGCTGGAAACCCTGCCGGTCATTTCAATTTTTCCTTCGTCGGGGTACATAATGCGGGTCATCAGCTTCAGCAGGGTGCTTTTGCCGCAGCCGTTATGGCCGATCAACCCCACAGCTTCACCTTTTTCCGCTGTAAAATCAATTCCGTTGAGCACCCAGTGGTCCTCGTGATGGTCCCGCTTACGGAATAAAAACAGTTCCTTTAAGCTGCGGACCTTATCGTAATGCAGGCGGAATTTTTTGCGTACGCCCTGAACCACAATCGCGCTCACTTACATTTCCTCCACAAAGTGTTTTTTCAACTTGCCGAATACCAGCAAACCGACCGCCAGCAACGCCAACCCCAGCAGAAAGCCGTAAAGCAATGTCATGCCGTCAGGATTCTTCCCGTCGTACAGGATGTTTCGGTAAGCGGTGATGATATAGTACATGGGATTGAGCTTAAAAAACGGCATCAACCGTTCCGGCACGATACTTTCCGAATACATCACCGGGGTCAAGTACATCCAAGCCATAGAGATAATCCCTAGGATGTATTCCAAATCCCTGAAATAGACCGTAACAGCGGATGTAATAAAGGCGATACCCAGCGCCATCAGGTATTCCACGACCATTACCAGCGGCAGATAGAGCAGCGCCGTAAAGGGGATAACCACACCGGAGAAGATGACCACGCCGAATACAATGACAAAACTGAGCAGCATATTGACAAAACAAGTTGTTACAAAGGCGATGGGCAGCACTTCCCGCGGGAAATAGATTTTTTTCACCATTTCTTTTTGGTTGAGCACCGCGGTGGCCCCGCCGGTCAGCGAGGAGGAAAAGAACAAAAAGGGAATAAGACCGACGAATAAAAACAAGTAATATTTCTCAATATCGTTTTTCAGGATGACGGAAAACACCAGCGTATATACAAAAAACTGAAGCAGCGGGTTGACAAAGGTCCATAAAAAGCCGAGCACCGACCCTTTGTATCTGCCGCGCAAATCCCTGCGCACCAGGCTGGCAATCATGGTGCGGTAATCAAAAAGTTCGCGTAATAATTTCATATGTCTGTAAAGCCCCCATCACAGTGTTGCAAGCCTATCCCGCCAATCGTCCAGCGTTTCCCGCAGCGTTTGCTCCAGCGGGATCAGCGGCTTCCAGCCCGTGCATGCCCGCAGCTTAGCGGTATCCGCCTCGATCACCGGAATATCCACCGGACGGAATTTAGCGGCGTCGGTTTCCACCCGGATATCCGCCGTACTCAGCGAAAGGATTTGGTCGAGCAGATCGCGGATAGACAGCGCTTTCCCGCTCCCCACATTATAGGTTTCCCCCGCCTTACCTTTTTGAATCAGCAGCGCATACGCCCGCACCACGTCCCGCACGTCGGTAAAATCCCGCTTTGAAGATAGATTGCCGACTCGCATGACAGGCTCCCGAAGCCCTTTTTCCGCCTCGGCCACCTGCTTGCAGAAGTCGGATACCACGAACATGGGATTTTGTCCCGGCCCCACGTGGTTAAATGCGCGCACCATAACAAGTTCCATCTGGTACGCGTCGGCATAAATAGATCCGATCATATTTTGCGCCGCTTTGGTGGCGGCGTATAAATTGCCCGGCCTGACCGGCGTATCTTCGGCCAGGGGCAGGTCGCCAGGACGGATTTTTCCGTATTCCTCCCCGGAACCGATCAGCAGTATCCGCGGCTTCCAGGATAAGGCCCGCACCGCGTCCAGCAGATGGAGGGTGCCGTTGACGTTGACGTTGACCGTCAATTCCGGCTGCTGCCAGGAAAGGGCCACCGAACTTTGGGCCGCCAAATGAAAAATGACATCCGGTCTCGCTTGACCGAGCACCATGGCGATAGCCGCCTGATCCGCCAAGTCCAAATCGTAAATTTCCACATCATCCCGCGTAATGGTTTCCCGCGCCATTTTAGTAGCGCCGATTTCCCAGCCCCATTCTTCGCGCAAGCAGCGCATCAAATGGCCGCCGACAAACCCGGCCGCGCCGATGATTAAAGCCTTCACGGTGTTTCCCCCTTTCATCCAAAAACAGGGCCGGCATCACCGGCCCTGTTCGGTTTTTTTACAGTGAAGCAGCGCGGATTTCCTTTTCGACCAGCGCTAGGTCATTTTTGACCATACGCTCGACCAGTTCCGCAAAGGGAATTTCCCGTTTCCAGCCCAGCTTCTTTTCCGCTTTGGCAGGATCGCCCAGCAGAATATCGACTTCGGCGGGACGGAAAAACGCCTTATTGACCTTGACAATCGTTTTTCCAGTCGCCTTGTCTACACCGATTTCGTCCACGCCCTGGCCTTTCCATTCCACCTGAATGCCCACATGGCCAAAAGCGGTTTCGACAAATTCCCGCACCGTGCGGGTTTCGTTGGTGGCGATCACGTAATCATCCGGCTCGTCCTGCTGCAGCATCAGCCACATGGCCTTCACATAGTCTTTCGAATGGCCCCAGTCCCGCTTGGAATCCATGTTACCCAGTTCCAAATGGTCCTGCACGCCCAATTTGATCCGCGCCACCGCATCGGTAATCTTGCGGGTGACAAACTCCTTGCCGCGGCGCTCGGATTCATGGTTGAACAGAATACCTGAACAAGCGAACAAACCGTAACTTTCACGATAATTCTTCGTAATCCAATGGCCATACAGCTTGGCCACGCCGTAAGGGCTGCGCGGATAGAAGGGAGTCGTTTCTTTTTGAGGGATCTCCTGTACTAGGCCGAACATTTCGGAAGTAGAGGCCTGATAGAACCGGCAGGAAGGTTTGACCGTGCGGATGGCTTCCAGCATATTGGTCACACCCACCGCATCGATTTCAGCAGTCGCCAAGGGCTGTTCCCAGCTGGTTGCCACAAAAGACTGGGCGGCCAGGTTATAAACCTCGTCCGCCTGGGAAATCCGCATGGCGTTAACCAGGGAAATGACATCGGTCATATCCGCATAAATAAAATGCAGCTTATCCTTTATGTGCTCCACATTGCCGTAATCCACCACGCTCTTGCGGCGCATCAGGCCATAAACCTCGTACCCCTGCTCCAGCAGCAGTTCGGAAAGATACGAACCGTCCTGTCCGGTAATGCCGGTGATTAACGCATGTTTCAAAATTCATTCTCCTTCTTCCAGAACCGCACAAGTCTTATATCAACTCGTCCCGGTTGCAAATTTTTAAATTCTCAATTACTTTTTTTACCTGCTGGGTACTGTCTTTGGAACAAACCAGCAGCGCGTCGTCGGTGTCCACCACAATCATGTTTTCCATCCCCACCACGGCGATGAGCTTTTTTCCGCCGCTGATGATGCAGTCGGTGGTATCGATGGTCACCACATCCCCCTGCACCGCATTGCCCAGCTCGTTGGTCTGGTTTATGCGTTCCAACGCAAGCCAGCTGCCCACGTCATCCCAGCCAAAATTGCCCGGGATGGTATAGATATTTTCAGCTCGTTCCATGATGCCATAGTCGATAGACTCGGACGGGAAACTGGCGAAGCAGTTGCGAAGCGCCTCCCCAAAAGCGGGGGTGCCGTATGATTCCTCAATTCGCGGAAGCATTTTGTAGATATCCGGAAGCAAACGCTCAAAATTCTCTAAAATCGTGGACAGCCGCCATACGAACATGCCGCTGTTCCATAAATATTGGCCGGAAGCCAAGTATTCTTTGGCGGTCTTGCTGTCCGGCTTTTCCACAAAGCAGTTGACCTTATAAACCCCCATCCGGTCGGTATCGTCCCGGCCGAAGTTGATGTACCCGTAACCGGTCTCCGGGTAAGTGGGGGTAATGCCGATGGTGACCAGGTTTTTGCCTTCCTCCGCCACACGCACCGCCTGGCGCAGCGTGTCGATATACATTTCGTTAAACTTGATCAAATGGTCCGAAGGCAGCACCAGCATCACGGCGTCTTCGACCTTTTTGTGAATAACCGCTGCCGCCAGCCCGATGCACGGCGCGGTGTTCTTCGCCATGGGTTCCGCCAAAATATTTTCCTTCGGCAGGCTGGGAAGCTGTTCCTCCACCAAAGAAACGTAGTTTTCGTTGGTCACGATATAAATGTCTTCTTCCGCCACCAGCGGAAGAAGGCGGCGGACGGTGTGCTGAATCATCGTGACGCCATCGTTGGTCAAGGATAAAAACTGCTTGGGAAACCGGCTGCGGCTTCTGGGCCAAAAGCGCTCGCCTTTTCCACCGGCCATAATCACTGCCGTAATCTTCATATGGTTATCCTGTGCCTTTCTGCATCCCGCCAAGACGGGGGGCCTTATTTTTGCGCGCCAGCGACAAGCGGCTTGTCCCGCGCGGAATGCCTTCTCCCATGAATTGGTTTTATTATTATACTATTTCCGGTTCTTTATTACAATGGTCAATCCCATAAAAACCATCAGCCGCTCGAAGCAAAACTTGTGAAAACATCGTAAAAGCCGTTATTTATCCCCTTTTCGCTGTAAAATTGATGCCAACCGCCGGTTAATCCGTTCGGCACAGGCCTTCAGCGAATAGGATTGCGAAATAAAGTCTCGGGCGTTTTGCCGGATCGCTTCATGGTATGCCTCATCCTCGTACAAGCGCCGCATATAACCGGCCGCCTGGGCTACGTCCGGCTGCGCCCAACGGTTGCCCTTGGTGTAAACCGGGTGGTCCTCCAGGGTAACGTCCACCAGTTGATAATCCACCAGACAGGCGGTGGAATCCGTCATAAAATCCGTATTGGCCGAATAATTGGTCGCAATACAGGGGGTACCAAGCAGCATGGCTTCGGCCATCGGCAGCCCGAAGCCCTCGCTGCGGTGCAGCGAAACAAACGCGTCGCACAGCGAAATCAGGCGGAACACCTTGCCCTTGGGGTAGGTCCCCTGAAGGAGGTACACATTTTTCATCCCCTCCAGCCATTGGGACAGCTTTTGCAGATCTTCCGAAGAAGGGTTGTTGACCTTGATGGCCAGCGCCACATCCGGGTGGTTTTCAAACGCCATGCGAAAAGCGCGAACGGCGTCTTGGGGATTCTTCCGCTCGGAAGTGCTACCGGAGTCGAACATCATCAAAAACAGGAATTTATCTTCCGGCAGCCCAAAATCCCGCCGGCTGAAAGATTCGTCCGGTTCGGCCATAATGCCGTATGGCATGGTATATACCGGTACCGGAGAATGCTTGCGAAACGCTTCGGAAGCGAATTCCGAAGGGGTCCAGACCTCGTTGACAAACTGGAAGCTGTCTTTCCAGTCCTCTGGAATATTCTCCAGCTCAAACATCCAATAACCAATGTTGTACCGTCCCCGCAGCGTATCCTCCGGCAGCTGCATCAGCATGACCTGAAAGCTCCCCCCGGGCATGATGTGCAGCAGGTTGATGTTGTAGCGGGCGGCCGGCACCATTTTGCCATCCAGCTGATGATCGCCGTGACGGATACCCGCCCCGGCTTTTAGGTTCAGCGCGCAGTACGCGTAATCCGACGCTTCCAGCCCTTGGGCCATTAGCCGGGCGCTTTGCCCAAGCCCAAATTGGGCGCGCAGGTACCCCGCCAAATTGACGCCGTCGGGCAAGGCGGAGTCGATTTGTTCGGTCCGCTCGGGCGGCTTGATGCCGCCAGCAAACACCCGCCGCTTGGCTCCCTGCAATTTAGATAGGGGAATCACCCGGGTAACCACCGGCTTGACCGCTACCGCGGCTGCATATATCCAGCGCGACAAGAAGGTTTTCCATTTGGCCATACAGGTCGCTCCCTCCGCTGTTTATCGGTATAACTTTTCGTAAAAGCGGGCCAGCTTGTCCGCTTCCTCCTCCAACGCGAACCCGGCGGCACGCAGC
>CABQAC010000029.1 GCA_902462035.1 uncultured Eubacteriales bacterium | reverse complement strand
CTCCGCGGGCAATGGCGGCGCGCTGCTGCTGCCCGCCGGAGAGGTTGGAGGTGCGCTGATGCGCCTTTTCCATGATGCCGACGCGGGCCAGCGCCTTGTAGGCAAGCCGGGCGTCCTCTTCATGGAAGAAGCCCAGCAGGCTGCGCCACAGCGCCGTGCGCGACAGCGCGCCGAGCATGACGTTGCGCAAAACGGACATGCGATCCACCAGATTGAACTGCTGGAAGACCATGCCGATTTCCGCCCGCATGGTTCGGATGTCGCGGCTGATCACGCCCCTGTCCTGGATGAGGTGCTGCGCGACCTCGATCCGCCCGCCGTCGGCGTCGCCGGGCATGAGCCCCGCGATATGGCGCATCAGGGTCGATTTTCCGGAACCGGACGAGCCGATGAGCGCGACCATTTCGCCGGGCTTGATGTGCAGGCTGACCCGGTCAAGCCCCTTCCCGCCTGAAAACGTTTTGCTGAGAGTATCTATGTGGATCATGTTGAACTCCTCACTTGTCGTTGGGCGCATAGTGGAGGAGCCGTGTGACGCGGGCGTGTCCGCTTTTTGTCGATCGTGGAGAAAAGGAGAGACGGTTGTGCGGAGATTGTGCTACAAAACAGAAAAAAGTAATAAATCCTAAATAATAACAATGTACACGTCCCAAACGCATACAAAAAATCCCGCTCCGGACAAAACGGAAGCGGGATTGTATATTATTGATATGCAGTGGAATCTATCGGCAAGAAAGGGATTTCACGGGAAGCGCCGAGCCCCAAAACCATGAAAACGGCCGCGCGCCGGAAGGCGCATTTCC
Organism: uncultured Eubacteriales bacterium; assembly: GCA_902462035.1. GTDB lineage: Bacteria > Bacillota > Clostridia > Oscillospirales > Acutalibacteraceae > CABQAC01. The sequence goes on along the minus strand of CABQAC010000029.1, from coordinate 12,024 downwards.
CATCAGGCAAAGCGCCGGACAAAGGGTTTGAGCAGCGGAGCCGACCAGTACCACTTCACGGCAAGGATCAGCAGAAGGACCGCCGTGCCCGCGTAAGCCGTATCCATCCCCCACATGTCATTGAGCAGGTAGGCGAGGATCGGCCCGAGGGCCGCGCCGAGATCCACGGCGAACGAGTACCACATCATAAATACCCGCCCTCCCCGCACGGACGCCGTATCCGAAGCCACGGAATCTGCTATCGTAGTCAGTGACGTCCCCGTGAGCTGGATGCCGATCAACACGGCAAGCCACAGCGGCAGGGGCAAGCGCAAGGCGACGAGCCCGAACACGACCACCCCGAACGCCAGCGAGACCACCATCATGGATCGCCGACCGAAGCGGCGATCGGACAATACGCCGATCCCCGGGGCCAGCCACGGCTCCCACCCCCAGCGGATGGCTTGCAGGACGCCCCCGAGCGTTGCCGCGCCCACGGCCACCCCGCCAAGCAGGGTAACGCTGCTCCCGAAATGGATACGGATGAGCTCGCTGAGCGTGGAGGCGTACAGGCCTTGATAGATAAGCGCCACGACAAGCCCCGTCGCCATGACCCACAGAACCGTGCCGTCTTTCCACAGCCACGTCAAAGGCCGCTCCTCGGCTTGCGTTCCGGCCGGGACGCCGCTGTTTCCGCGCGGCACACAGATGAACCCGAGAACAATAGTCGCGGCGGTACACGCGCCGAATAACATGCACGTCACGGAAAAACCGAGCCAGTCCGCGAAAATCCCGCCGAGGAGCATCCCCGCCAGACTGCCGATCCGGTACAGGCCGTTATACAACCCCATGAAATAGCCGCGATTATCGTCGGACGATACATTCAGGATGCAATAGAAGCCGCCAAGCCGCAACAGTGTCCATGCGATACCCCACAGGCAGCGCAGAAGAAGCCAGACGGCAAAGCCGTCCGCAAAGGCGTAACTGAAGGTGGTGATGGTGGCGAGTACCGTGGCGATGAAAATGCCGGTCCGATCACTGATATGGCGGTACAGCCAGCCTACCATCGGATTGAGCGGGAGCCGCACCAGCCGGTTGACCGACAGGATAATCCCCACTTCCCATAAGGAGGACAGCCCGGCCTGAGCGAAACAGATGGGCAGCACGATGTACAGCATCGAGTCGCCGATCAAACAGGCCGCCGTGATCAATGAAATAACGATGACCTGCCGAGAAGCGCGTTCTTTCTCCGCCATGTGCCGCCCCTTTCCCTCTTGTCCCGGGCGGTTCCCCTTGGGGAACCTATCATACCGGCATTGTCACAGAATCGTAACGTTGACGTGTTAGAATCCAGTAGCGTTCTTTTTCCCAGACGGCAAACGATATCTTGAGAAGCGCTCCAATCCGCCTCGCCATTTGTCCGCCGTGCTCCCGAAAAATCATCATCCCGCAGAGGACGGCATTCTATTCCAGCCGGGAGCCACAAAAGCATATCTCTGTTTCGCTTTCATGACGGCAGAGCCCGCACTCCGAGGAATGCGGGCCCGTATCGAGGAGCCGCTTGCGCGAACCCGTCGTCGTGTTTGCTGTTTAGCCTAACGGATGAAATTCGTGGGTGTCCACGGCTCCCGCACCGGATAGGGCACAGTCCCCTTGGCGGCCTCAATGCACTTGAGCAGCCACGCCATGTTGTCGCCCAGGGTCCGCATGATCTGCAAACCCTCCTTGTCCTGCCTCACTTCCTCCGGCGTGTTGCCGTGCACGGAGTTCCAGTACTGCGAGGACACGATGGGCATACAGGAAATGGTAAAATATTTGTTCAGGCGATCAAAAGCCGCGCTGGCCCCGCCACGGCGGCAGCTGACCACGGCGGCAGCGGGCTTGTAGGCGTAGGCTCCGCTTTTCATATAGAACAGGCGATCCAAGAAAGCGCACAGCGCGCCGTTGGGAGCCGCATAGTAGACGGGCGACCCCACGATAAGGCCATCCGCCGCCTTTAAGAGCCCTGAGCACTCGTTGACCGGATCGTCGTCAAATACGCACAGCCCGGTTTCCCGGCAAGCGCCGCACGCGATACAGCCCCGAATGGGCTTCGAGCCGATGTGCACGATATTCGAGCCGATGCCGTTTTTCTCAAGCTGTCCTGCCACTTCGCTGAGAGCGGTGTAGGTGCAGCCCTTCTTGTGCGGGCTGCCGTTGATGAGCAGTACGTTCATAAAAAGCCTCCTTTATCCTTTATTGAGGATGTACATGGAGCGAGAAACTTCATTCGCTGGAGAAATCGCTCAGAACCTGAAGCAGGGAGCACAGATTGCCCAGTCTGTCGTCGCCGAGGTATTCCCTGATTTCCCGTTGCGCCTCTTCCCACAGAGGAGAGGCTTCCTCCAGCTTGCCCTGCCCTTCCGGCGTCAGTTCCACCACCTTCTTCCGGGCATCGTCAGGATGCACGCCAACGGCAACAAACCCCGCCCGCTCCAACAGCCCGATATTCCGGGTCGCCGTGGTCTGATCCATGCACAACACCTTGCCGATATCCGTGATGAACGGCCGACGCATACAGGCGATCCGTTTCAGCAGCGCAAACTGTGTTCCCCGGATGCCCACGGGACGCAGGCAGCGATCGTAAATCTGCGTAACAACACGCCCGGCTTTGCGGAGCTGCATACAGACGCAGACAGGAGAAGCGTATTCCTTCGTGAGGGACTCCATAGAAACTCCATGTATATGCATGAAAATAGCCCGATCCTGAAAAGCCGTCAATCCTTTGAGAAGCTTCTCAGGGGAAGAATTGAGACTTTCCCGGCAAGGCAAAACTCAAGAACGGCATGGTATGAATGAGAGAATAGAATGTATATTTTCTATTTCTGACTGTTAAACCTAGTGTAGTTGCTAACAATCTTATCAGGTCAAGGCTATTCTCCTCCATTAGAGGAGCCTATGGGTAACTGTCAAAAATCTTTTGGGATAACGATTCGTTTGCTGCGTCTCTCACGAAAATTGAAACAGGAACAATTAGCGGAAAAATCCGGTTTGTCCTTGCGGCACATCAAATCTATCGAACGAGGCCTCAGCGAGGCCGACTTTATCAACCTTGGAAAAAATAGCTTCTGCATTGTCTCTCCGTGTGAAAGAATTGTTCGCGCTTGAGGAGATTAGACGTTCTCCGAAAGGCATCGGGAAAGATCTGCTTGCACAGTTGGAAAACTGCAAAGAGAGCGAGCTACTTCGATTCTATGCTTGCAACAAGATTCTTTTGTCCAAGTACAAGTAGGATACCTCGCAACAAAAACGGGCTGACAGCCCGCTTGCTTTCTTATGGTGCGAAGGGGAGACCCAATCGCAAGGTTCAATCAGTTGAAATCAGAGATAAAGTATAACAGATGCCTTGTAAATACCGTTTCAAATACCGTAGGCAAGTTTTTGTGGTTAGCCTGTTGAAGTTATTGGGGAAATAAATTTTGACTTTGTGTCTGCCAATTGGAGTTAAAATATAATAAATTCAGCATGTTATTCTCAAGGAATTCCATGGTGCCCACAGGTTGCATCGCTTCAGTTCTCTCTTTCGGAACCTAAATGAAACAACTAATTTTGCCCTTACCCAATTTAGGCATGATTATCTTGATTCGGTTGTTCATTTGGAGATGTCGATTGTTGAGGGTGCACGAAAGGCACTGTACTTCACTCGACTTCGCAGGCCTTGAATCCATATTGTGTGGTACACCTCATCCGTGATGACCACAATATTACGCCGTTCCGACAACAGCTTATGGATATTGCCTTTATCGGGCATGAACTTTTGCATGGTGGAAAAACACAATGCCGCCGGAAGCCACCTTAAGCAGCGTCTTGAGATCTTTCCGGTTTTCCGCTTGTTTCGGTTCCTGCCCTAAAAGCTGGACGGAAGCGGCAACGGTGTCGAAAAGCTGGTCGTCCACATCGTTTCTGTCTGTAAGCGCGACTATGGCCGGATTACTCAACCTATCCACAATCTTGCCGGAAAAACCCCATATAATAAGGATAACTGGCGAGAATATCATGGGCAGTTCTTCCGAAAGGAAACAGGCCAAGAATCATGCTTACAGTCAAATTGGTAAGTCCCCTCGGAGGGGGCTTACCAATTTTGGGTTACCCATAATACCTCATATGCAATCCTTATCACCCATGATGGCTATGTTAATATGTCCCTTTCTTGGCAATAGCATTTTCAATGAGAGATTCCATATTATCCCTAATATTAGCATATGCTCCTTGACTTGTTGTTGAGGGTGGATCATACGCAGTTACAAACTGCGAAAGTCTTTTATTATCTAAAGTATATAAGTTATAGAATGGGTTGAAGCCTCTTGAGGATTGATTGCCATCACTATCTTGAAGTTTATTGATATATATTCCAACTATTCCTTTGGATAATTCATAGGCTTTTTCAATTTCATAGTTGATCCATTTTCGACCTGATGTATTGCTGCCTATTAGTACAACAAGACATGAACGTTTGGCCATTTGAGAATTGATCCACTCCTTAATAGCTTTATCAGTTTTTAGACGGACTTCCTCCCAGTCATTATCTGAAAATGTTGAGCTCGCATCAACCTTTCCCATATTACGCACTTGACTGGCGCGCCAGTTATCAGCCGAATAATGGAAGCTGAAAAAAACTTGTCTTTTAGGCATGGTCTAACTCCTTTTGATTGGCTATAATTTCCAAAATAATTCTTATTAATATATTTTCATCAGTACAAGACCTAAGATCATTCCAATAGGGGCTAAGGTATGGATATTTATCGGCAGCATTTTCCATAGTAGTTAATATTTCTTTAGATGATCCATCTGTTGATCCAATCGGTATTATAATTTTACCTAATTTATCTGCGATTTGGAATTCTTCAATCATTCCAGAAGCATTAACAGTATGGCCATTCTCGATTTTATTTCCGAATATAAATATAGATATTCCACATAAAGATATCATATTATTTCTATAAGAAGTCCAAACTCTTTTACGTTCATTTGCATCACTAATATTTTGTGGAAACGGTAAAATACATAAATGTTCATCAATATGTTTGTATTGTGCATTATTTATCTCAAATAGCGCGCCGTTAATAACTGAGGATCCAATACCTAATCCAAAACCAGAAATAATTTTATATTGTTTTTTTATTAATTCTTTTGATAAATTATAGGTAAAATTTTCGGCACGTTTTATGTCCCAATTGAGTGTTGGCGATGATATACTTCCTGATATAAAAATATTATTTGATAAATAAAGTGTTTCTAGTTTATTTAGGATTGTAGTTATGAACTGGTACGAATCAAGTTCAATCGCGTGTATGCCATAACGATACATATCTTCAATTCTTAATTCTTGTTTAATTTTTGAATAATTATAATTATCATCGTTATTATAGTTCTCTCTTTTTATTTTTTCAAAAAAGCAATAATGTGTTCTAATATTTTCCCCAAGAAGTGCTCTAATTTGACTTAATATATAGCGCAAGTTTGGATCCTCAAAACTAAATCCAATAAATAAGAAAGTTTTATTTATCAAGTCTCCTTGAAGAGCAGTTCTAAATAAGCGATGATCTATTTCATATTTTTCATAGTCATCTTTTGTTAACACAGCTTTCGCTGGGTTCATAACGTCGCCATGCATTTTATATAATATTGCATCTCTATCCGGAAGACTTTGCGCTAAGGACTCTTGATCGATCTTAACATCAACTCTACGATTATTTTTTTGCAAACCTTCTTCTATCAATCTATCATAGTTTGTTGTCCAATAGGTTGTAATTGGGAGTCTAGTTAGTATTAAAATATTATCATTTAATTGAACATTTTTTGTAAATTCACTCATGATCTTTTGATTAATAGATGAACGTGAGCGCTTTTTATTTACATAATATTGAGTAATCTCGATCAAATCAGATTCCTTATTTATATCTAGGCTAACATCATCTGCAAAAGGCTTAATTAATTCTTTCCAATTAGTATATCCACAAGATCTAGAAAGACCAGCACCTGCGAATATCGCAGCATACCCTTCAGTAATTGCGGTAGAAAAGTCAGTTAAAAAAGTGGAAATGCCAGACATTTGGTCCCTCAATATTTATTGTTCATTAGTTTTATAACATTGAAATATTTTTGTGAGTTCCCCAAAATCCTTCGCGCCATACTTCTCAAACTCCTCCTGCTCCACATACAAACACTCATACCTCACCTCATTCTGCGCTTTGTTCACATCCTCGCACCACTGGCGCAGGCGTTCCATTTTGAGCGGGGTATCCAGGTCGGCATTGCCCTTGGTTTCCACAATCACAATGCGGTTTTTGGGCAGTTTGACGATGAAGTCCGGGTAGTAGTGAGAGATATTGCCGTCCCTGTTAACATAATCAAGCTTGAAGTTGACCGCAAGGTAGTTTTTGGCGTATGCCACGACATCCTTGCATTGCTCCAGAAAAGCGGCAAACTCCAGCTCAAAATGGCTGTCGCCGATTATACGGTTGAAAACCGACTTTTTGGCGGGCAGGGATTCCTGCTCTGTGACCATGAATGGCCGCGTATTGCGGAGTTTGATATAGTCGCGGATTTCAGCGTCGCCCTTGTCCCTGACTGTCAGCGCGTTGATGGCCTTTTTGAAGCTTTCAATGATTGTTTTGGTGGCTGCCAGTTCGGACAGGTTGCGCATGGTGTTGGCGTCGTCAAGCTCAACTGGCCTTTCAAACAATTCATCGCGGACAAATGCCTTTACCTTGCCATAGAGCACGTCATAGCCGCTGAACAAACGCAAATCACGCATGATTGTTTTGGTGAACCAGCCCAGGACGCTTCTATAGTCGGCAATGCCGGCGGTATCCAGCACAGTTTTGTGGCTGATTTCTCCTGTTGTGATGTCCCTGAAAATGATTTCCCTCTGCTCGTCTTCGCTGAAATGCTGATATTCAATTTGGACATGGCCGAATCTGGCGGGAGCAAGGTCGGCCAAGTTTTTATATTCCCGATAAATGCGGGGTGTGAGAATTGGCAGTTCAATATCCAGACTGTCAATATCCTTGTCCGGATTCTGATTATCCACTTCCACCACAAGCGGGGTTTTGGGGGCGGTGCCGCCGCCCATTGGCTTGCGTTCCAGCTCCACGCCCTCGGCCTGGATGGACTCCACAAAATCCATAAAGGCTTCAGTGCCAATTACGCTGACATATTCCTCCGTGCCGCCGGGATACATTTTGCGCAAACCTCGGCCAAGAGTCTGTTCAGGCAGAACATTGCTTTTGGCGGAATAGGCCCGCAAGCCGACAATGGTCGTCACATTGCGCACATCCCAGCCTTCCTTGAGCATCAGCACTGAAACAATGGCCTTGTAAGGGCTTTCCGGCTCGTCAATCTTGTTGGACAAATCCCGAAGCCGATCCAGTTCCTCCCTGGCCTTGCCGGAACTGGCTTCGGAAATTTCGCCGTTATTTTTGGTGTGAATCACCAGCACGGCGTCTTTAAGGTCAGGATAAACGCCTTCGAGATATGTTTTCACGTCATCGCAGTTGCGGGTGTCATCGGTCATGACAAACAGGATGGCCTTTTTGCCCAGCTTTTCATGCTCCGCATATGCCTTGCGCCATTCAATAACGCCAAGGCCAAGATAATCCGCATACTTTTCCGTAAATTTTGCTGACTGTCTTTCGGCCAATTTTTCGCGGCTCGGCTTGTCCGGCAAAACAGGATGCTTCACAACATTCTGGGCGATGGCCTCCACCAGTGGATAATCTGAAACCGTCTGCACAAAAATTGCGCCATTATTGTGTTTCGGCGTTGCCGTTACATCCAGTTGCAGACTGAGCGAGCGGTCTTTCTGCAAAAGCTGGTTGTGAATATCCTCAATGGATTTAAACCAAGCCAGGGATGCGTCATGGATGTGGTGCGCCTCGTCATTGATGATCATCAATTCATCAATGTCGCGCACAATCATGCCCAGATCCACATTGGAATCCGTGGTCGCGGCCACAGGCTTTGGCCCCAGAAAATAATCGCGGCTGTCATCGTCATCGGGCGACGGTATGCTTTCATTGCCAGCATAGACGCGGTGAATGTTGGTCAGAAAAATATTGCCGATTGGCCGCGTGATGCGCACTTCATCCTGTTTATGCAACGTCAGCTGAAAATCGTTACGCCAGTCGCGGCCCATATAGCCGTTATCCGGCAAAACCGGATCGGTAAAGAAAATGCGAAGCCCCTGAAAATCTTTGTAAATACGATCCAGAACAATAATATTGGGCGCGATGACCAGAAAATTACGGGCAAGCTGAGAATCCGGCTCATACAGTTTGTGGAAATAACTCCAGGCCAGAGCAAGAGCCATAACCTTGGTCTTGCCGCTGCCTGTGGCCATCTTGATCACATAGCGCCGCCATGTTTCGTCAAACATGTTGCCGGACACCTGACCTGTGGAATCGAAGCGGAAAAGGTCATTTTTATCCTTTGCCCCGATAACATCGTAAAGATAAATTATGGTTTCCAACGCCTCGCGCTGGGCAAAATAATATTTGAACTCGCGCAGAGAACCATCCGCCTGCTCTAATAAGTGCGGCTCATTGAACCACCAATCAAGCAGGTTTTTACTGGTATCGCTGGCACCCACATAGCCGCTGTCACGAAATTCTTTCACATTTTTGCGCAGGTTGGCCACCAGCGGTGGCATGAGCTTTTCCATACCTTTTTCGCGCAGAGCTTCATCAGCCGGGAACCAGCGGATTTCAGGATCAAGAATTTCATGCGGACTTTTGGGAAAATCAGGATGCAAGGCCATTATTTTTTGCCTCCCACATTAATTTCAATGATGGTCATGGTGTCGTTGCCGAAAATATCCACCACTTTTACCGCCGCCTTATGGCGGCCAGGAGGTATTTCTTTATAGGCGCTTGTCAGCTCAAGTTTGCGGTTCTGGCGGGTACGGAATGACTGCCATTCATTTTCAAAAACATAATCACCTGTCCATTGCTCCTCAAATTCGCCTGTTCCCTCATTTTTGGCGCGGATAATTTCGCGTTTTGATTCAAAGTCATAATCAACGGCCCAGTAGTCTATCCAGTCAGTCCAGCTTTTTGTCAGAGTTGCGCGGCTGACAATGCCTTTCTTGTCCTTTTTGACTTTCACAATCTGGCCGCGCTCCACCACAATTTTGCTCTTGCCCTCCTTGAGCGTGGTTTCGGCATTTGCAATGGAATCCTGGGAATAAAACACGGAAAAATCCGTCAGTTCAATGGCTACTTCATTTTTGCGGTAATGCGGCCTGGCCTCAATATAGGCCACGTCATGAAAAACAACTTGGCCCCGATCCACAGCGCGTTTGTCAAAGACTTCTGCCGGGATATATTTGGGCATGATGTCGATACCCTTGCTTCTTGCCTCCGCCAGATAGTCGGGAAACAGGCCCATTTCAAATTCAAAGCCGAGAATATCAACTTTACTGATTCGTCTTTTGCGGCATTCCAGAATTATTTCCTCCACAAACAGACGGGCTACAGGCTGATTGACCGGGCCGACAACCACCATTCGACCATTGCGCTTGCCGTGAAAGGGCGGGGAGTTCTCCAATTTTTCGGCTTTATAGGCTTTGAGAATCAGCTCCAAAAAAGCGGCTTCCTTTTCTGCAAGCTGCTTCCGCTTTTCCTCCTCGCGCAAATTCGCATTGACGCCCACATAATGCTGACGCTCATACCTGCCAAGATTGAGCACCTCAAAGGCTCGATAGGGCTTGCCTTCCTTTTTGAGCTGACGTTGAACGCCAAGCAGCCGTTTTCTGGTGGTATGAATGGCGAATTTCCCAAGATCTGTGGCTATCCATTTGCGGCCAAGTTTTTCGGCTACTGCTGGCAGGGTGCCGGAACCGCAAAAAAAGTCGGCTATGAGGTCGCCTTCGTTGGATGAAGCCTTGATTATACGCTCAAGTAGGGCTTCTGGTTTTTGGGTGGGATAATTTAAAAGTTCATTTGACCGTGAGGAGATCGACATGAAGTCAGTCCAAAGGTTTTGAACCTGCTTACCTTCTATATTGTCAGCAAATTGTTTATAACGAGGGGTTCCAGTTGATAAAAAGAAAATTATATTATTATGCAATGCTTCATTAATTTTATCTTGAGTCCAAATCCAATGACGGCCTGGAGGAGGTGAAAGAAGTTTATCGCCAAAAAATTTTGGTTCACCTTGTCCGGCAGCATTCATTGAAACTGATTTATACATTTTTCCTGTCTTTTTATCTTTATATGGATACTCTTCTTGTGTCTCTTCTTCAGATCTAGGGATAAATATTTTATTATATGTATATTTATCTGATTTTCTATACCAAAAAATAGTATCAGTGATTATTCCATATTTATTGCCGTCATTATGTGAATAATGCCTTCTCCAAGTTATTTCATTTATTAAGTAATCTGTACCAAAAATTTCATTTAAAATTAGCCGCAAATTACTATTAACTCTCCAGTCGCAATGTACGTAAATACTTCCATCATCAGCCAGTAGATCCCGCATGAGCTTCAATCTTTCATAAATCATACTGATGAAGCTGTCTGCGCCTTTACCCCATGTATCACGATAGGCTATTTCTTCAAGAATATTTGGATTCTTGATGAAAGTCTCATCACCAATTTCAATATCCATGGAAAAGTCGGCGCCAACATCAAATGGAGGGTCAATGTAGATGAGTTTCAGGCCGCCTTGCCGCTCTATTTCCTCGCGCATGGGGCCATTTTTGAGGGAGGAGAGAATCAACTTGTTGTCGCCCCAGATGAGTTTGTTCGTCCAGCCCTTGTCCTGACGGCCACGGCTGTCAAAGGTGAGCAGGCTGTTATTGTAGTTGTAGGCCGGGTCTTTCTCCTTGCGCGGCTCGTCCACCTGCTCAATGGTCTGGAATGGCAGAACAACATTGCAGACTTCATCCGTCTTGCCGTTCCAGACAAGCTCCACCTCGCGCTTGTCCTCAAAGAGCAGGAAACGGTACTTGTCCGGCAGCGGCTTGTCTTCTTCCATGTAGCGGATAATTTCCTGTTTTTCCTGCTCCGTAAGTTTTGGCATGGCACACCCCGCATGACGGAGTGGACAATCTGCGTACTTGGCGTCCACCAAGTGTGTTTGTGGTTTTGAATGTCCAGTAAAGATTGACCATGTGGCATATGTGGTTTAAAAATTTACTTGACTTTCAAATTTATGGGGTGGACGCCAAGTACACCTACTGAAAGGACTATGGACAATCTTTTTTTAATGATTTTACACGCCTGCGGAAGGTCGTTCGGGACATTTCCGTCTGTCTGGCGGCTTCGGAAACTGTCAATTTTCCCATTGCCCACAGTTCATAAACCTCGGCAAAATTTGGGGGTAAGGGCTTTGGTTCATGCCCAAAGCGAACACCTCTCAGCTTGGCGGCGGCTATGCCTTCCGCCTGGCGTTTGCGAATATTTTCCCGCTCCGTCTGTGCCACAAAGGAAAGCACCTGCAAAACAAGATCGGCAATGAACGTGCCGAGCAGATTTTTGTCGCGTCTGGTATCAAGCAGGGGCATGTCCAGGACGAAGATGTCCACGCGCTTTTCCTTGGTCAGCACGCGCCACTGTTCCAGAATTTCCTCATAATTGCGGCCGAGCCGGTCAATGCTGGTGACGCAGAGCTGATCCCCCGGCCTGAGTTTTTTGAGCATGGCCTGATACTGCGGGCGCTGGAAATCCTTGCCCGACATTTTGTCCATGAAAATATGACCTGACGGTATGCCCTGCTGTTCAAGAGCGATGCGCTGACGGCTCTCGTTCTGATCTGTGCTGGATACGCGGATGTATCCGTACGTTTTTGCCATGACGGTTTCTCCTTTCAGTGAATTCTTGTTCACAGTTCGCCATCCGGAATATCGGGCGGGATGTCAGCAACAATGAAGCTGCCGCGTTGTTCGTCTCTCGGAGGCGGCGGGGGCGTGTCTCTCTTTTGCGTTTTCCGGCCTTCCCGCTGCCGTCTGGCCTCGGTCAGATATTTGGTCAGGGTTTGGGCCTTCACCTCAATCCCTTTCTC
>CABQAC010000028.1 GCA_902462035.1 uncultured Eubacteriales bacterium | reverse complement strand
GATATGGAATGTTTGCCGGAATCCCTGCAAGGGCGGAAATATTACCGGCCCACCGCCCAAGGGTCGGAATCCCGCGTGCGGGAACGTCTTGCACAAATACAAGCCTGGCGGGACGCCCGCCGCAAGAAAGAAAAATAGAAACGCGCAAAACCGCCAAAAGCGCTGCGGATGACCTCCGCAGCGCCTTTTTCATTGCAATCGCGTATCGAGGATAAAAAAACAACCCGCAAAAACAAACGCTTAAGAAAACAAGGATAATTGCTGACCGGTCTTCCGCCGGTCTGCGCCGCTGGAAACAAGCTCCGCTTGTGGCAAATCCGCCACAAACGGGGAAGGATCCGGCCCTGCAAGCAGGTACAGCGCATCCTTTGCCCGGGTCATGCCCACATAAAACAAGCGCCTTTCCTCCGGCAGGTCGCATTCCCTGCCCGGCATCTCCAAGGGCAGCACCCCACGGTTCAGGCCGCACAAAAATACGACTGGAAATTCCAGCCCCTTGGCCCCGTGCAGCGTCATCAGCGCCACCGCGTCCCCTGTGACGCGTTTGGCGCCGCTGCGGCTGATGTCCCCCTCCCCGCCCATGGTCAGGATATGCAAAAACTCCGCCATAGTCCGGTGATAAACCGCCGCGTGTACCAGCCGCTCCATGGCCGGGGAATCGTCACATCCGGCCCGTTTGCGCCATTCCTCCAGCAAAAGCGCAGGTTTGCGGCCGCCGGGCCCGCCGGTAAGTTCTTCCATCCATTGCAGCACCGGGGGCAATTTCTCCCCTTTCAATTCAAACGACCGGCGCAAAAGCGGGAGCAACGCTTCCGCCGTTTGGGGGCTGGCCCGGTACGCTTCCGCCACCGCCCGGTCCACGGAAAAGCCGCGCAGCAAACTTTGTAAGGACGCCCGGTCCCCCGGGCTGCACAAAAAGCGGAAAAAGCCGATTGCGGCGCGCACCATGGGGTCGGAAAGGTAATCCTCCCGCCCGGTAACCGCAAAGGGAATGCCCTCTTTCTTCAGGCAATATTCCAACATTTCCTCCTGCCGGTGTGTCCGGTACAGCACCGCGATATCGGAAAAGCCCCGGGACGCCGGTTCTGCCCCTGGGCGGAACTGGGTATCTAGCATATCCACGCCGCCCACCAACCGGTTGATCTCCTTCACCACGAACAGCGCTTCCGAAAAGGCGTCCTGCGCCGTCACAAGCCGCACAGGCTCTTTACCCTGCCGTACGGCTTCCAGCCGGCGGGGAAAGGTGGATGGATTGGCGGCCACTGCCGCCAAGGCGCTGCGGATGATGGCTGGTTCCGACCGGTAATTCCGGATCAGCCGGACCACCTGTACCGGCGTGTAATCGCGGATAAACCAGTCGAAGCAGCGGCTGTCGCTGCCCCGGAAACCGTAAATCGACTGGTCCGGGTCACCGATGACGAACACATGCCCCGTATCCTTGCTCCAAGCCCGGATCAGCCGGTATTGCAGCTCATTCACGTCCTGGAACTCGTCCACCAAAAGGTGCTGGAAGGCGCGGCCCGCCGCCGGATCCTCCCATTGGTCCAGCGCGCGTAAAAGCAAGTCGTCGTAGTCCGCCGCATGATCCCGTTCCAAAGCAGCGCAGTAGGCGCGATAGCCCGCCTGCACAGCCTCGCTTTCTTCCCCTAAAGGGGCGCCGTTCTTCACCGCGGAAATCCGCCGCAGCAGGCTGCGGGGCTTGCACCCCAGCCCCAGCCGCACGGTCTCCTCCTCGGCCACCGCCAGCGCTTCCTGTTCGCTCAGCACGGTGGGCGCTTCTTCCCCGAGCAGCTGCAGGCAGAGCCCATGGAAGGTTCCGATGCGCATGGCGCGCGCCGCCCGCTTGCCCAACCGCGCCTCCAGCCGTTCCCGCAGCTCTCCCGCCGCCTGGTTGGTAAAGGTTACGGCAGCCAGGTTTGCGGGTTTCACGCCCTGGTCTTCCACCAAATGCGCAATGCGCGCCACCAGCGTTCTCGTCTTTCCCGTACCCGGCCCGGCAATAACCGCCACCGCCCGAGCGCTGGACAGCACCGCATCCCGCTGCTGTTCGTTGGGTTCCGAAACCGGCGGCACAGCGGGTTGGGCCGCCCGCTCCGCCGCAGGGAGGCTCTCTTTTATACCGGCCCGTTTGGCCGTTTTTTCCCGGGGCTGCGCCGTCACGCCCGGGAACCAGGAAATTTGGCCGTTTAGCCGCTCTATTTCCGGCTGCGTTAAAATTTGAACCCTGCCGTATTCCCCGTCGAACCCGGGGAACGGGCGCACCTGGTTCGCGCGTACCCGGCGCACGCCTTCCGCCACGCAAGGACCCGCCACCCGTTCGATTTCCTCTGCCGGGCATTCCCGCAAAACGGCCAGCTCGGGCCCCAATTCCCGCAATATGGATTCCACTTGGGCCTCCACCCGTTTGCCGGAAGCGGCGCCGCCGGTACAGGCCGCCACAACCTCCGGCAGCGGTACCAGGCTTTCAAAAGGTTTGGCGCCGGGTTTTACAAATCCTTCCGGCCGGTCGGCCAGCGCCTCCACCCGGTGGAGCACCCCCACCGTCACGCGCTTGCCGCACACGGGGCAAAGCCCGTCCGCCTTAATGGTATCCTCCGGCTTCTGGCACACGCCGCAGCCGCGGTGCCCGTCATAATGGTATTTGCCCTCCTCGGGGAAGAATTCCAGCGTGCCATACAGCCCTTCCCCGGTTTCCAGCGCCCGCGATAAGCTGGGGTACGAAAGAGCGCCGTCCAAAAGGTTTGCCTCCCTGCCCAGGCGGGAAGGGGAATGCGCGTCGGAATTGGACACCAGCTGGTACCCGTCCAGGGCCGAAAGCCGCCAATTCATCGGCGGGTCGGAAGACAGCCCGGTCTCCAGCGCGTGGATATGCGGCGTCAGATCCGCAAAGCAGTCGCGAATGTTGTCAAATCCGGAATAAGCGCCGAACAGCGAAAAATGCGGCGTCCAGATATGGGCGGGAATAAACACCGCCTTGGGGCAGCATTCCAAGGTAATTTCCAACAGATCCCGGCTGTCCAGCCCCAGAATGGGCCTGCCGTCGGAATGCAGGTTGCCCACTGCCTCCAGCCGCACTGCCAGCCGCTGGGCGTCCTCCAGGCCGGGCAGCAAAATCAAGCTGTGAACCTTGCGCACTTTGCCGTTCTTTTTATAGATGGAACTGATTTCCCCGGTGATGACAAAGCGTGGCGTAGGCGCGCCCGGCGGCAGCGGCTCCCGCCGGGCAAATTCCGGTTTTAATACATAAAAGCCTTCTTCGGCCGGTTCCAGCTTTTGCGCGAGTTCTTCCCGCCAAGCCGGATGGGTAAAATCCCCGGTACCCACCAGGCCGATGCCCTTGCGCCCGGCCCACCAGGCCAGCCCCTCGGGCACGCAGTCCCGGCTGGTCGCACGGGAATAGTTCGAATGAATATGAAGATCAGCCACGTACATCCGGTTCACGTCCTTCGCTTCTAAGCGGGAATTATAGGCACCGCGTCTTTTCCATTATCCTTTTTTTCATACCGGGCCGCCGCGGCTTCCATCAGCAGGTAAAACGCCTGCCCCTCGGGCGAAACGCCAGGCCCGGCAAAATGGTGGGAACCGCACACATCCTGCACCAGCCCGTAACGGTCCACCTTGGCGTTGGCAGCCGCCCGAAGGCGCTGCGCCTGTTGGGAATAACATTCTTCCAGCCAGCCGTCCGCCATTCCGGTAAACAGGGTATAAGCGCACATCTGGGTAAAATTTGTTTCCACAAAGGTGCGCGGGTCATCCAGCACATCGTAAGCAAGGCCATCCGGCCGGATGCACCGCAGGGCGCCTTGCAGCAAATCCTTGTCCATGGCCGCCAGTTCTTCCCGCTCGGCCGCGTAGGACCCTGGCAGCTTTTGCAATACCCGGGCAACGCCTGCCAGCGCCCACCCCACGCCGCCGCCCCAAAAAGCGGCGCGTGATATTTTGCCTCCGGTCCACATATGGTGCAACAGCTGGCTTTCCTTACAGTACAAGTACCGCCAATAACCGCGCAGCTGGTCCACCGCTTCTTTATAATACCCCGCGGCAGCCAAAAACGGAGGCAGCATATAGGCGGAATCCGACCGGATTTGCGGCTCGTCGTCCAAATGGTACACAATACCGTCCGCCGTTCGGGGCGCACGGTTCAACGCCCAGTCCAGCAGTTTATCCAGCGCGTCGCAGAAATAACGGTCTCCGGTGCGCTCGTAAGCGTACACCAGCGATTCCCCCGGCGCGCACGGGTCGGTCACCGCGCGGTTAGGCCCTATTACCGCCGTACGCCCGTCTTCCTCCTGCCGGTAGGCCGCCTCCCGCGCCAGCAGAACGGCGATTTCCTCGTCGCCCCAATCGATAAACGCATGGGCCGTTACGCCCTGGTCCCAAGAATACCGCTGCATGCTCAGCAGCGCAAGCTTCGCCTTCCGAACGGTTTGATCCCGGTTCAATGTTGTCTTCCTCCCTCATGTTTTCCATGTACTTGACCGCAGCCCGCCGCGATTTTCACGCAACGGTTAAAAAATGCCCGGGATGAGGTTTGCGATCAGCATGCCGGCCGCAAACGACAAAACATTGGCTGTTACGGCGTAGGCGGGCGCAACCCACCGTTTGACCCGCTCCGCATCCGGCAATTTTTTAAAGTAGGCGGTGTAAACGACGGCTTCCAAAATGATTATCAGCAATTCCATCCAAATATAATTCAGCACAAACACGAAACCGCCGTAGGAATAATGGATGATGTTCAACAGGATATTCAAAACAACCTGCGTGATCACATTCACCACGGCAATAAACGCCAGCGTCTTTTTTGTTTTTAGCCCAAACAGCAGCGCAACTAAGATTTCAATCGCAATGGTCGCAACAATTCTTGCGATGAGCGAGAGAATTTCGGCCGTGTAATCGTAGTTCTTTTGCACAGTCAATATCCCGTCCGCGGCAGAGAACGCAACCTCATAATAACTGTGGAAGGCATACCGCTCGTAAATCCCGCTGGAAACGAATGTGCCGGACTGGGGAAAGTAAACCAAAACCTTGAACGTATCCGGGGGATAGTACCCCCACCGAAAAGAATTTTCCTCATTGCAGCGGGAAAAGTATTCGATAAAATAAAAGCCGTCGGGATCCGTATAGTCGCGGAACGCACGCCACGACGCCAGGTCCTCCTGCTTATGGTCCGCGCTGACAAGATAGCTGTCTTCCCTCATTTCGTCTGTCCGGACGGAATAAGGGCCGGTACTTTCATCTTTCGAAAGCAGGGTCACGTAATAAACCTCAGAGCCGGTTCCCTCAATCTGGAGCGAAACAGACGGCTTGGGTCCCATGTCCGCCTGTACGCAAGCGGGAATGAAGCACAGAATCATCACCAGGCATAAAAGCATGTTTATAATTTTTGACTTCATCTCTTGCATCCCCCTCTCATCATTTACGAATCAGCCTTTTCCTAAAACGAGATCCCGTCTTTCAAAAGAATTATACCGCACTTTTGGCTAGCATTCCATACTCCTGATATAATCGGATGGAAATATCCAGCGAACGCGGCTGGTTTTTTATTCCCCCGTATAAGGTTATTTTGTAAAGCTAGGCGTCCTTTTAGCACCATCAATAAAATTAAACGTTCCGCAGCAAGCATCGGAAAAGGTATTGTTTCCGTAAAAACACTTTGCCGTCTGCGGCGATAAGCGTGATTTTTTCTGATTGGGAAGCTGCAAACCCTTTTGAAATCAAAAATTATGCGGTTCTCATATCATCTATTTTTTTCGCTCTTTGATATGCTAAATCTAAAAATTGCCGAATCGACATTTTTTCATAATCCCAATTCATGGGTTCCAGGGTTGTGGCGCCTTGATACCCAGTTAGCGCAATTTGTTTCATAACATGAGCCCAGTCTATACTCCCGTCAAACGGCAATTGATGCTGGTTATGCTTTCCACCATTATCATGCAAATGCAACGCGATCAATCGCTTTCCATACCGTTTTAATAAATCCTCTCGAGGCGCATAATTTAGATGATGGCAACTATCATAACAAAACCCGACATTCCGTGATTGGAACGCACCGAATACCAACGCCAAATTTCGAATATTGCACAGATTTTCAAAGGCGACTTGAACCTCCATCTTTTCAGCCTCGCAGATAATCTTTTCCAACCTTTTGAACCCTAAATTATTGATCGGGTACTCGTCGTTCGGCAAATGAATAACCATTGCTGGTATATTATTTTCGAAGCAATCCGTTACGCATTGTAAATAGGACTGCAATACGCTTTCCCCATCCAGATTGTCTGAAGATAAACAGTTTTGTTCATGGACAGGAGTATGGATATTCTCTATATATAATCCTGCATTCCTTGCAAGCCGAACATCTTCCCGATAATCCTTTCCTCTGCCAAACCTGTCGCTCCACCAAAGCATCACACAATCAAAGCCCGCATTTTTAATCAATTGATATCGTTCTTCAAAGGGCACATCATAACCCGCGCCATAACCGAAGCAATCATATATCCCGATCATTATAACGCCCCACAATTCCGTTTTTTCGCCTTCTTGAATATTTACATTATATCACGCGGCTATAATTTTTCCTACCAATCCCTACTTCCGTTTACAAAATATCAGAACCAGCCCCTCGTCAGCGGGCAAGGCGAGCGGGTTCTGCCCGCCGCACGCTTATGTGACAGGCAAAAAAGCGAAAGCAACGAGCGGGGGTACTGGCTTTTCTCTTACTGTTCGCACTATTTTTCGGCCTGGCAATTGTCCTTCTGTTCAGACAATGGTATAATAGCTTTGGTTCTGCTTTTTGCCAGAAAAGAAACGGGAAACGACCCCATCCCGCCTTCTCCTGCAAAAGCATTCCCTTTCATCAAACAATCGGAAAGGCAGGTAACCACCATGAATTCCAAAGAGCGTGTTTTTGCGGCCATCAACCATCAGGAACCCGACCGCGTCCCCGTCGGCGAATGGGGCATCGACCACGACCATGTATCACGCATCATCGGCAAACATACTTATTGGCGCAACCGGAAGGATACGACCCTGGCATTGTGGGACAACCGTCGGGACGAGGTTGTCGAATCCCTGAAAGAGGATTGCTGCCGCCTGGTAGAAGCGTTGGATTACGATATCGTCACGGTGGATATGGTCCCTTCCAAAGACCATCATGTGGACGATCCGCCAAAGTCCATCGGCGAAGGATTGTGGCAGGACAAACGCGGTAATGTGTACAAATACGCGGCAAGCAACGACTCCATCCAGTTGATCCAGTCCGCGGCCGGCGAACCGGAATTTAAAGAGGAACTGGACGAGGAAGATTTGCAGAAGGCGTGGGACCGCATTCGCGATTTTGACGATTCCCGTTTTGAACTGATCGATTATATCGCGGACAAATATGCGGGAGAACGCGCGGTGCTTTGCCGCAGCATGGATATTTACGGGTATGTGATGGCCCCGTTCCACGGCAAGTACGAGGATAACCTGATCCTTACGCTGACCGCGCCGGAGGAAATTTTAAAGCTGCACGACGCTTGCGTGGCGTGGAACCATCATTTGATCGAACACTGTGCCGAAAAAAATGTAGCCCTGATCATGCAGGGGCAGGATTTTGGCATGAATACCGGTTGTATTCTTCGGCCGGACAGCATTCGGCAGCTGTATGTCCCGCTGATGAAACGGGTCAATGACGACGCCAAAGCGCATGGTATCATTCCCTTTTATCATTGCTGCGGAAACATTTGGGACATTATGGACGATTTTGTGGCGGCCGGCTACCGGGGCTACCAGTCGATTCAAGAAAGCGCCGGCATGGATACCCGCAAGGTTAAGGAACGGTATGGCGACAAGCTGGCGCTGTGGACCGGCGTACAGTGCGAAACCCTGGTGGAAGGTTCCACCGACGATCTGGTACGGGAGGTTACGCAAAACCTGGACTTCCTGATGCCTGGCGGCGGCTTTATTTTTGGTTCCACCAACTCGGTCCAGTTCGGTGCCAAAACGGATAACTACCTGCGCGCGCTGGACATCGTTCGGACCAAAGGCGTATACCGCTGATAATACAAGCCGCGCGTTCCCAAACGCCGTTATCTCATTTTTTCAGGACAGCATCGGTTCAGTCCGTGCTGTCCTTTTTTATCTAGCAAAAGCGTACAATAAAAAGGGGCGTATCGTTTATAAACGATACGCCCCTTTTTATTGACTCAACCGGACTTGTGGAATCTTTCGCGCCTTGTTTTCTTAAGCGTCAAAAGGCAACCGGTACTGGGTCAGCCCCAATTCCCGCTGTATGGCCAGCAGTTCCTTCTGCACACCGGGCTGGATAGGCACACCGGTCTTTTTGCGTTCCTGCCAGGTCAGGTACTCTTTTTCCCCAGCGGTATAAATCCGTTCCTGGCCTGGCGCTTTGGCGGAGCTGCGCAATTCCCGCAGGATTTCTCCCGCCGTTCGCGCAAACGCATCCCGGCCCATAAAGGCCTCGGTATCCACCGCCAAAAAGAAGTGGCCAAGGTGGTAGGGGGCTTTCCCGCCGTCCGGGCCGATTCCGGTCAGCATTTTCAAATAATTGCCCTGCTGCAGCGCGGCAGACAGTATTTCCACTACCGTAGCATAGCCATAGCCCTTGTAACCGGCCAGCTCCTCGCCTATGCCGCCCAGCGGCGCCAGCGCCGCCGCGCCGGTATTTAAGTCCTTCAAAATCTGCTCGGTATCGGTGCGCGCCGTGCCGTCCCGGCCGATGACCATACCGGACGGTGTCTCCCTGCCGATGCGGGCGTAGTACTCCAGCTTGCCCCGCTGGGTGATGGAGGTAGCGCAATCCAGCACAAAATCAAACGGCTCGTCTGTGGGTATTCCAAAGGTCAGGGGGTTGGTGCCCAGCATATTCTCCACACCAAAGGTAGGCGCGATCGAAGGCCTCGCGTTGGTGCCGGTCATACCGATGCAGCCCTCACGGGTCGCCATGGTCGCATAATACCCCGCGATGCCGTAATGGGTGGAATTGCGCGCCGCCACCATGCCGACCCCCACCTGCTTGGCCTTTTCAACGGCTAAATTCATACAATAGCGGCCGATTACCTGACCCATGCCGTCGTGGCCGTCCACCACCGCGGTGCCCGGGGTTTCCCGCAACACCTCGATCTGCGTCACGGGATTTTGAATCCCCGCTTTAATCCGGTCCAGGTAGATGGGCTTAAACCGGTTGACGCCGTGGGATTCGATGCCGCGCCGGTCGGATTCCAGTAGCACGTCGGCGCAAATGGCCGCGTCTTCCTTCGGCACACCGTACCCTTGGAAGGCATCGGTCACAAACCCGGTGATCGTTTCCCAATCTACATAACGCACGCTTTTGTTTTCCGCCATGACAACCACCCTTTCCTTCTGACCTGTCGTTTTGTAGGGTTATACCCATTTTCTTGATTCTGAAAAGCGTTCCGCCCGCCCTTTTCCCATTGTATCATAAACGCAGGCGAAAAGCCGCTGAAACACGTTTGTATCTTTTGCGTTTACCGTTCCGGTTCTTTTGCCGCCCGGCCCGCCAAGCGCACCAGCAGCAGCCCGTACCGGAACCAGCCCAGCCGCACTCTGGCAGCCTGTTCCAGCCACTCCCGCACCGAGCGGACCAGCGCCTCGTCCTGTTCCTCCATCCGCACTTCACCATACCGGAGCGCCTCGAAGCGGGCTGCGGCCAGCTGAAAAGAGTCGCGCTCCGGACCGGCGTGACGGGTTACCCGCACCGCGTAAACCCGCAGGGTCTCGCCCGGTCCGGCGGTCAGCCCCGCTCGGTTCAGCAGTTCTAAACAACGAGCGAAATCCCAAAGCATCCGTCCATAGCGGTCCGCTTTGCGGTACCGCCTGCGGTCGCCAAATACCCGCAGCGCGCATACGGCGGCGGCCATCAGCACAATCGCAGGCAAAAGCAGCAGCAACCACGGCAGCTTGCTGGGGGGCGGGAGCTCTGGCTCCGGCACCGGCGGAGGAGGAAGCTGCTCCGGCTCAAATTCATCCGGCGGAAGGGGCTGTTCTTCCCCGCCCGGTTGTTCAGGCTGGCCGGCGGAATCCCCGCTTGGCGTATCGGAAGGAAAAATCCATTCCGTATAACGGCTGCCGGCGGCGGAAGGCGTCGGCTCAAAGGGAATCCACCCTACTCCTTCAAAATACGCCTCTACCCACGTGTGGGCGTTGCCGCTGTAAAACGTTTGGTTTTTTCCATCCCCTTCCCCGCCCGCGAATCCCTGCACGTACCGGGTGGGGATACCGACGCTGCGGCCCATGACAGCCAGCGCGGTGGCAAAATAGGTGCAATAGCCCTGTTTGGAATCGAATAGAAAATAATCCGTAAAATCCTGCCCGGCGGGGGGATTTCCGGGAGTCAGGGTATAATGGAACCCCTGCAAATATTGTTCCAGCGCTTTCATCCGATCGTACGCGGTTACGCAATCTTTTGTCAGCGACTCGCTTAGCTGCCTGACCCGGTCAGGCAGCGATGCGGGCAGCGCCAGGTAATCCTCCCGGATTTGCTCCGCGCGTTCTTTCAGGCGGGCGGGCAGGTCGTTTGGCACCGGGCCGGGCAGCGACCGCAGCTTTTGCCGCGCGGGGTAAGAAAGCGCCAGTCCGTCGATGACGCCGCCGCTGTAGCGGTACCCTTCTTGGGACCGGACCAGCCGGGCAAATTCCTCGCTTTCCACATTGAGCTCTAAAAACGACAGCCGATAGGACAGCCCCGGCCCCTGGGTCCAGCGGAAGGATAGGGTCGGCTCGTTGTCCCAATAGCCTGGTCCGCTCGATTCCAACGGAATCGAGGTCATTTTAAGGGGATAAAACAAGGACTTGGTGTACAAATCCTCATACCGCACCGTGATATCCCGGGCAGATACCAGCCGGTCCGCGTTCTGCCAAAGTCCCGCGCGGTCAAGGGCGTAAGCAAATTCCAGCAAATCCAGTTCATAGTCCCTATATTGGGGCGCCTGCGCTTGCCGCAGCCACGCGGTTCCGGTGTAGGTATCCATGACCGAGCCGGTCAGGTATAAACCAGAATGCAGCGCGGGGTAGCTTTCCACCGTAATAGCCAGCCGGTTGGAACTGCTCAGGTCCCCGCCCAAGCCGCCGCTGTCCGAATAACCGGTGGTAAAGGAAAAGGCGCCGCCGTCCCCCTTGCCCCAGGACGAGAGCTCCACCCCGATTTTCGTCACCCATTGTTTCACGCCCCGGGCGGCGTCCGCGACAAAGTCCCAGTTGATGGGATGGTCCGGCGCGGGCAGCAGCCCTACCCCCAGCGCCACCAGCACAAACAGCGGCAATAGGTAAGCGGCGACCAATCCGCCGCTGCGCCCGTCTTTTTCTTTCCGGAACCGGAAGGCCGTTTCCGCCAGCACCGCGGCAAGATACCCGGCAAACAGCGCCACCGCCAATACGGGAGCCGGAGCAGAGCGTACCGCCGACACAGCCAGCACGGCCACCATAGCCAACCCCAAAACCAGCCTGCCGCTGTAACGGCGGCGGACCACATAACAAGCCGCTGTCAGCCCAAATGCCAGCAGCAGCGCCGTTACGGCAACGCCCCCGGCCGGCGGATCCGCGGCAAACCCGCCCTGCCACCAGTCCCAAAGGCCTTTTGCTGCGGCCCGCGCATCTTCCCACAGCCAAAACAGCAACGCAGCGCCAGCGGCGCCAATCCCAAAAATGGCAAGCAGCCAGCCTTTTTTGCGTACCTTTTCGGCGGCGCAGCACGCCGCCGAAAAGAACAGCGGCCACAGCACACACTGCCAGGCCGGTATTTTAAGCCCCAAGGCGGCACAAATCCACAACGCAAACGAGGCGCCGGGCAGAAAGGCCGTCCAAACGGGGTACATCCAGCTGGAAACAAAGCGAGCGCCCTTCATCTCTCCGCCCCCCTGCCTTCCAGCACTTCGGCCACATCCTGGGCGCCGCCCAGGGTGTAAATTCGAATCCGTTCGTCCCCAATGCCTTCGGGCGGCGTACCTCCGGCCAGCAATACCGCCACATTGCCGCCCAAGGCTACCGCCTCCAGGCAGGCCTGGTATAAAGGGGCGGTCAATGCGTCGGTAGCGATGATGTCGTAGCCGCCCGCGTGTTCCAACAGAGCGGCGGTCAGCAAAGCGGCGCAATCGCGCTTACTGTCGAAACGCAGCCCGGCGCACTCCTGGTAAAACGCGGAAAAGTCTATCGGGTTTCGAATCGCCCGGCACACCTTCTCCCGGGCGGCAAAACAAATTTCGGCGGGTATCCCATGGCTGCAGGCATAATGCAGTACCGCCAAGGCACATTCGATCAGCCGGTCCTCCTTGGCAACCCGCTCCATCGGGCCGCCCTGCACCGGGGACAAATCCAAAACCAGCCGCAGCTCATTTTTGGGCGTATCGGTATATTTGCGCACCATCAGCTGCTGCCTGCGCGCGCTGGTTTTCCAGTGAATCTGTTTTTGCGGGTCGCCTGGGCGGTAATCCCGCACTTCGACATCCGGCTGTTCCCGCATGCTGCCCTGCCGGAAGGGCACGTTTTTTACATCTTCCTCCAGCGGAATAACCGCTAGCCGCCGCAATTCCAGCACCCGGGGCATAACCCGAACCCGAATGGTGGACGGGGCTGGGTATGTCACGCTGAACAGGTTTAAAAAATCCGTAACCACAATGGATTTGATCCCCACCAGGTATTCTCCCCGGTAATGGCAGCGCAGCACCGTGCTGTGTTCGATCTTTTCTCCGGGCAGCAGGCAGTACAGCTTGCTTTCCTCCACGTCCTCCACGGTGGATTCCCCCTGCCGGAAGGTCACCCGGATACCGGGGTACGCGATAACGTCCTCATTGGCCAGCAAAAACCGGTAGGGAACGCTTTCCTCCTTTTGAACAATGGTGGTCCGCAGCGTTTGGTAAACCCGGAAGCGTAAATAAACATAAACCGT
>CABQAC010000027.1 GCA_902462035.1 uncultured Eubacteriales bacterium | reverse complement strand
TCCGGCGTCTCCGCCGAAAGGGCCGCGGGGGCCGCGCCCTCGATCACAAGCACACACTCTCCCCTGGCCCCGCCCTCGGCAAACCGCGCGGCTGCCTCGGGCAGCGTGGTGCGGATCACCTCCTCGTGTATTTTGGTAATCTCCCGCACCAAGGCAATCCGCCGTTCTCCCAGCGCGCCCGCCAGATCCCGCAAGGTAGAAGGCAGTTTGTGCGGCGCCTCGTAAAATACCATTGTCCTCGATTCCCCGCGTATCGCGTCCAAATGCTCCCGCCGGCTTTTTTTTGCGGTGCTCAGAAAACCCTCGAAGGTAAAACGGCCGGTGGGCAGACCGGAAAGCGCCAGGGCGGAAACGACCGCGCTGGGACCCGGCACCACCGTGACCGGAATACCGCGCTCGTGGCACTGGGCGACCAAAAGCTGGCCGGGATCGGATATGGCGGGCATGCCCGCGTCGGTAACCAGGGCGCAGGTCTCCCCGGCCTCCAGCCGCGCGCAAATCAACTCCCCCCGTTCCCTTTTGTTATGTTCAAAGTAGCTGATCATCGGTTTTTTTATCCCCAGGTGGTTGAGCAGTTTGACCGTAACACGGGTATCCTCCGCCGCGATGAAATCGCAGTCCGCAAGCGCTTCGGCTGCCCGCGGGGAAAGATCTCCCAAGTTGCCGATGGGCGTTCCCACCACCATCAATTGCCCCGCCATGGTCATACGCTCCTCTCTATGCGCGTCGCTGTTTCTTCCTCTGTCAGCACCCGGGTGGGCCAAATGTCCAGCCCCGGCTTTCCGCCCTTTTTCCCGCATGCCAACACGAACTTGGGGCGCTGGCCCGCCCGGTGCTGCACCAGCTGAACCACCTTGGGCTCCACCCCGTGGCGGCGCATGGCTTCCAGCAAATCGCACAGCCGTTCCGGCCGGTGGCACATGCACAGCCGCCCGCCATACCGCAGCAGCGCAGCGGCGGCTTGCACGGCCCCGTCCAGGGAGCAGTTTTCCTCCGACCGGGCGGCCAAGCGGCTGGTGTCCGCACTCTTTTTCCCAGCGCCGAGCTGGTAATAGGGCGGATTGCACGACACCAAGTCGAAAGTCTCCCGGGGCAGTATGCCTGTGATGAAGCGAATATCCGCGCATATTATTTGTATCCGTCCGGAAAGGCGGTTGTATTCGACAGATTCCCGGGCCAGCCGGCAAAGCGCGGGTTGGATTTCCACCCCGACAATGGGTGTAAAGCGCGGCTCCCTGCTCCAAAGCAGGGGCAAAATTCCGTTGCCCGTACCCAAATCCGCTGCGCGGACCGGCCGGCGCCCTGAAGCGGAAACGGCAAACCCGGCCAGCAACAGGGAATCGGTGGTAACAGGGCAGGCAGGCGCGGTGTAAATCTCCAGCCCGCCGCCCAAAGGCTCCAGCCGCTTCCCTTGCATCCGCATTTCCTCCCTTTATTGTACTCCGGCGTCCGCGCCGCCGCAATCCCCTGTTCTGTTTTCCCATTCCCGTTCCGCCCGGAACCCCAAGCGGCGGTAAAAAGAGACCAGATCACCCCGGCAAAACAAAAACACCTGTTTTCCCTCTGCCGTGAGCGCGGATGCCATGCCGCGCACCAGTTCCCCGGCAAATCCCTTCCCCCGTTGCCCGGGCAGGGTGGCTACCCCGCCGATCACCGCCGCGCCGTGGGATTCCGCGACCGTCATAGCGCAGGACAGCAGCTCCCCTTTCGCGTCAACCCGGCCAGAGGCACGAACTAAGCCATGGCGCAGCTTATGGGATAAGTCGGCATAAACGCCGTCATCCGGGCTTACCAGCCCGGCGGCGGTAAGCAACGAGAACAATGAGCGCACCGTGGGCGCCGTGGTATTGGCAGCGCCAAGGCCGGGTTCCCCGCGCCAACGCATCACCCACCCGCTTTCCGCAATCGTTCCCCATCCGGCGGGCAGTATTCCACGGGGCAATAGGATGGAGCGGCATCCCAAAAACGAAAGAAACCCGAGAAGTTCTTTGTCCGCGGCATGGCCGGCACAAAGGGTTACCTCCCCGTCAACCCGGCAAAGGGCAGCCGATATTCGGCCGCCGCGGGTTTGCAGCCAAACCTCCGCCGGACCCGTTTGCCCATAAGCCCGTAAGGCCGTGACAATCCGGCACCCAAAGGGGTCGGCGCCGCACGCAACCCCGCGCAACGCCTGTGCCTCCGGTCCTGCCAGCCTGATCAAACCCCCTGCCCCCCTTGCGCAAATGATATTCAGTCTACCATATCCCAAGGATAGGAGCAAGGCCGAAGTGGGAAAGAAGCCTCTTTTTCACCGGCGGGTCACGCCTTTCCACCCAGCAATACCACTTTGGCATGCCGAAGCGCCAACCCGCTTCGCGCGGTTGAATCTTCCGCCTGCACAGCAAGGAAAACAGCAACAAGCGGGGATCCCAAAAGGATCCCCGCTTGTTTAATATTCTCCCGAACAAATGGCCGCCGCTAATTTTTGCAGAAGCTGGTCCGCCGCCTCGTAGTCCCCGGCCGCAATTTGCCCCACCGGGGTATGCAAATACCGGCAGGGAAGCGAAAGCGCGATGGTGCGCACCCCGTCCCGGGCACAATGGATGGCGCCCGCGTCGTTGCCGCCCGCCACCGCCAGTTTGGGCTGGCAGGGAATCTTCTCTTGGCCGGCCAGGCGGAACGCCAGCTGATAGTAAGCCTTGTCGTAGATGGTGCTTTTATCCATAAAGCTGACAACCGGCCCGCCGCCCAACCGGCAGACCTGTTTTTCCCGCCACATCGGCGGCGGTTGTGGCTTCCACCACAATGGCGGATTGGGGCGCCACCCCAAAAGCGGCTGCCCGCGCGCCCCGCAGACCCACTTCCTCCTGCACTAGAAAGGCAAAGGTCATATCGTAAGGCAATGGGCGGCGCAGCAGCTCGATCAAAAGCGCGCAGCCGGCCCGGTCGTCCAGCGCACGGCCCGAAATGACGCCGCCCCGGCGGCAAAACGCGCTGCCAAAAGAGACCTCGTCCCCGCAGCACACCGCCCGTTCCGCCTCTTCCCGGGTTTCTGCGCCGATATCGATAAACATTTGATCCGGTTTTAAGGGCGTCTCCTTTTCGGATTCGGTCATCAGGTGGACGGCCTTGGCTCCGATGACGCCGGGCACGGCTTTTGGCCCAATGTAAACTTGGATGCCGGGCAAAATTTTGCCGTCGATGCCGCCCACGGTTTCGAAGTGCAGGTAGCCTTCCGCCGTAACGCGGGTAACGATCAACCCCACTTCATCCATATGGGCGGAAAGCATCAGCGTTTCCTTGGGCCGCGCGGCGCCTTTTTTCTCCACAATCAGGTTTCCGAGCCGGTCGATACGGCAGGTCCCATGGGGAGATGCCTCCCGCAGCAAAATTTGCCGTACCTCGTCTTCCCGGCCGGATACGCCCCGTGCCCGGCACAGTTCCCGCAGCAGTTCATAATCAGCCATTTTGCATCCCTCCCGCCAACAAATAAGCCGCCAGCAGCCGCGCGGTTTGTTCCACGTCGGCCAGATCCACCACCTCTACCGAGGTGTGCATATACTTCAGCGGGATGGAAACCAGGCCCGACGCAACCCCAGCGCCCGACACGGCGATTTGGTCGGCGTTGGTATAGGTTCGCCCGCCCATCACATCGTATTGGTAAGGAATGTTTTCCGCCTTAGCCAGTTCCACCAGCTTTTGACAAACCGGGCGGGACAGCGTTGGCGCAAAGCCGATCATCACCCCGCCGCCCATCTTCCCGGTACCGTCCTCCGGCGCGCCGGGGATAGCCGCGTGGCCCACATCCACCGCGATGGCTTCGTCCGGCGCAAGGGCGAAAGAGGAAACCGCCGCGCCTGTGCCGCTGGTTTCCTCCTGCACGCTGAACACCACCGTCACCCGGCAGGGCAGCGTCCGGTCCTTGAGCAGCGACAAGCAACGCAAAATGGCGGCCACGCCGCTGCGGTCATCCAGCGCCGGGGAGGTAAGCCGCCCGCCCAGCAATTCCTGGGGAGCCAGGTCGATGACCACCCGGTCGCCAGGCGAAACCAGCGCGCGGAGCGCTTGCCCGCAAAGGCCGGTGTCGATGGTCATCTCCTCCAGCTTTGGCAGCTTGTCGTCCTTTGCCGCCAAATGGGGCGGCGTGGAAGCGACGATTCCCTTTACAGGCTCCTTGCCCAGCACCGTCACCGGCTTGCCCATGACAACCCGGCGGTCCATGCCGCCGCAGGAGGTAAACTGGAGGAACCCGTCCTCGCCGATTTGGGTGACGATCAGGCCGATCTGGTCGATATGGGCGTCCAGCAAAATATGCCGGTCCCCGCTGCCCGCTATTTCGCCGATGACATTGCCCGCGCGGTCCCTGCGCACCCGCGCGAAGCAAGACAGCATCGACGCGGCCGCCTCCGCCGCCGAACCTTCGTCCCCCGCCACGCCCGCCGCGCCGCACAAGGTATAGATGGTTTCTTTTAAATCCAAGTTGCTCACTCCTTTTCCGCTATTTGCTCTGGCCATAAACCTCGCGGTAGATCGTTCTTTTATAAGGCGCGAATGCTTGTTCGGTTACCGGTTGGGGCCAGCTCATCACCAGCAGCGGCATGGGGCCGTCCCCTTTCCGCAGGGGAAGCTGGCGGTAATCGAACCGATTGAGCGCAAAGCCCAGCCGCTCGTAAAAGCCGATTCGCCGCCGCGCCATCTCGCCCAGCGGCGGTTCAACCTCCAGCACCACCGGCCGCGGATCCCTTCCCAGGTATTCGCGCATCATCGCACCGCCCTGCCCGCCGCCCCGTACCGCAGCGTCCACCGCCAAATGTTCCACAAACCGAAAATCTTCAAACTCCCAAGCGGCGATAAAGCCCTGGATTTGCCCGGTTTGATCCCGGCTGACGTACAGCCGGTACGCCGGATGGTCAAAAAGCGATTCCTGTCCCTGCCGGTCCCGCGTCTCCGCAGGGGGAAAAGCCTGTTCCATCATTTTAAAGATACGGGGAAAAACTTCCCGGCCCGCCCGCTCCATCACGACGCCTCCTTTTGCTGTAAAAACGGCGGATCCCCTCCCCTCCGGGTGGGAATCCGCCGCAGGCCCGGCCCCTGGTCAGGCCAAACGATTCACGATATCTTTATAATGCTCGCCCCGCGCTTCGAAATTGGGGTACATATCAAAACTGGCACAGGCCGGAGAAAGGGAAACGATATCTCCATTTTGGGCGGCGGCGCGTGCCGCGGCCACCGCTTCCTCCATGCCGGCCACCCGCACGATAGCGGGGCAGCCCTCCTTGTAATCCGGCGCGGCCTTGACCGCCGCTTCGATTTTATCCGCTGTCACACCCAGCAAAATTAAGGTCTTGACCTTATCCACCATCACCGGGCCAAGGGAATCGAATGGAATTTTTTTATCGTACCCGCCGGCGATCAAAATTATTTTCCGGTCATACAGCGACAAGGTGCCGGATATCGTCCGAGTAGGGCTGGTGGCGATCGAATCGTTATAATATTTGACCCCGCCCAGCTCCCGTACAAATTCGGCGCGGTGCTCCACGCCGGGGAAGCTCTTTGCCACCCCCGCCATAATTTCTGCCGGGACAAAACCCCAAACCGCCGAAATGGCGGCCAAGTAATTTTCGATATTATGGTTGCCGGGGATCCGGATGTCCGAAGCCTTTAGAATGGGAAATTCCTTGCCGCGCATCGACATGCAGATGCTGCCGTCTTCGCGCAGGAAAGCACCGGAAAGGGGCTTTTCCCGCCGGCTGAACATCAGCGTCTGACCGCGGGTCTCAGCCGCGAACTGGGCGGTAATCTCGTTATCCTGGTTGAGCACCGCGCGGCAGAACGCGTTTTGGTGAAGAAAGATATTTTTCTTTGCGCCGATGTATTCCGCCATATCTTTATGCACGTCCAAGTGGTTGGGGGAAAGGTTGGTCACCACCGCGACCTGGGGGCTTTGCCGCATGGAGATCAGCTGAAAGCTGGAAAGCTCCACTACAGCCACATCCCCGGGCAGGATTTCCTCGACCAACGGCAACAGCGCACGGCCGATATTGCCGCCCAAATGGACCGTTTTGCCCGCCGCGCGGAACAGTTCTGCAATAATCGAGGTGGTGGTGGTTTTTCCATCGCTGCCTGTCACGGCAAAAATCGGGCAGGGGCAAAGGTCAAAAAACACTTCCATTTCCGACGTGACCGCCACGCCCGCCCGGCGGGCTTCTTCCAATTCCGGCATCATATAGCGCATCCCAGGGGTCCGGAATACCACGTCCTCCTGGCACAAATCCGCCAGATAATCCTTGCCCAGCCGCAGTTGTGCGCCTTGCCGGGCCATTTGATCCGCCAAATCCCCCATCTGTTCCCGCGTACGGCGGTCACGGACCGTCACCTTGGCGCCTTTTTGCAAAAACATCGCGACCAACGGCGCATTGCTGACGCCGATACCGCAAAACGCGACCCTTTGATCTTGTATGGATTGAAAAAAACGCTGCATCCGATGATCCATTCCATCAACCAACCTTCGCCGCCGATTCCGGCGTTATTTCAGTTGGCGGGACCAACCCGCCATTCACTTATAATGCGCTGCCGCACTTTAATATTATACCTTTTCGCAGAAAAAATTCAACTAAAGCCCCTGCTCGCCGGAGATTTTTGCCGTGGCCTGCTCGGCCAGCACCCGGAACACGGTGGTGCGTTCCACCGCCGCGTCGGGAAAATCATTGGCACCATCTTTGCCGTATTGCGCCATAATCAGCCCCAATGCTTTTCGTTTTTCCGCAGGGTCATGTAACAGCACGGCCGAACCGAAGCCCACCACGCTTTGGTACGCCATGTTGGTTTTGCAGTCACGGGAGCCGAACACCACCCTGGCGTCGGTATCCATTTCAAAACAGACCTTGGGGCAATGGTTCAGCATGGCCCGTTTCCTGCCCGTTTGCCCGCAATGAAAGTACAGCGCCAGGCGGCCGTCTGCCACTTCAAACCCAAAGCTCATGGGTACCAGGTAAGGTTCCCCGCCCACGGCAAATGCCAGCCTGCATACCTGGCACCGGGCAGCCACCGATATAATCCGGGATAAATCCTGCGTGAGTATGGCGCTCATCCGAATCCTCCTTTCCGGTTGCGGCCGCCCGCCGCGGCCGTTCCATCGCCAATGCCTTTGCGCGGGCGTTGCTATTGATCCCGATTCCGCTCCACGTCCACCGTGTCCGTATCTTCGGATTCCGCAGCATGGGACTTTTTTCGCTTGACGACCGACACAACGACCAAAACCAGCAGCGTGGCTGCGATAAAAGCCACCGAGGAAATGGCCACCACGCCCAGCACGTTGATAAAGGAATCGCGGAAATACACGGTGCTGCCGGCAACGGGGATGGAAAAGCGGTGGGATTCGGCCCCGTCGGGGACCGTTACCGTTTTGATATCGTTTTGTTCGGAATAGGTCAGCGACTCCACCTGTTGGGAACTGCCCAGTCTTACCGTATAGGTCATGGGCACCTGGCCGTTGTCCCCGCCCAAAAACGCGGCCATGGCAATTTGGTCCCGGATAGACGCATGGTTTTTCAGCGTAATCGTTTCCTGGGTGTTTTGGAACGCAAACTGGTTTCCTTCCCCAAACAAAGCCGACAGCATTTGGGTCAGTTCAGCCGCCGACCCTTTCATGGTCAGTCTGCAGACGTCGTACTGGCCCCTGGTTTCCCGCACCGCCGCGCCGCCGGTGGGTTTGATTTCGTTAAAATAACGCATGGCGTATGCCGCGCTGTTTTTTCCATCCGCGGAATCAAACAGAAAAACGATCTCCCGTTCAAACAAATCCCGGTTTAAGGTATGGCGCAGGGTGATCTCCACACCGGACAGCGGATGGGTCTGGGAAAACTCCACCCGAAGCCTGACGATGTTATGCTCGCCTTGGTAGGTATAGCGGCTTTCGTTCTGAATTTCCCCCGCTTTGGTCCAGGCGCCTTCCCGGTAAACGCCGCCGTCATCCAGCCGGTTGCCCGTCATGGGGGTAAACCGGTAAATCAGCTTAGCGTTGTTGGAAACGCCCGAGGCATAGCCGCTTAAATCCAGCTCTTCCTCGAAAAAACGGCGTTCCACCAATGCCGTTTCCTCCGCCAGGTCTTCCCCGTACGAAAGGGAAGCGGTTTGGCCGTTTAAAATCCGCTGGGTGGCGGCTTTGATTTCATCTGCCGTGGAATAAGGGATTCCAAAGGTATAGGTGCGCGCCCGCTCCCCCTCGCCCCAGCCGCCGGAACCGTTTTGGGGAATTCGCTGCAGCAGGTATTGGGTCAGCTCGTCTCCCAGCGCGTCCAGCGTCACTTGGGGAAACGTGATCGCGATTTTCCGCTCAAAAAGGCCGTCCTCCCGCTGGGTGGTATCGATTTCCACCGTATCCACCGCATAAGCGGTAATAGAATCCAGCGAAATCTGCTGGGGCACCTTGACTGATTTGCCATCGTAATTCAGCGCGGTATTTCCAATTTCCCAGGAAAATTCCTGCCCGTTTCCGCCTTCGCTTTGTACTGCCTGGTCAATCCACCGCAGCAGGTCGGCGCTGGTAAAATCCTCAGAATACCGGTACCCTGTCATCAACACGGTATCCGGCCTCGTATACAAAATAGTGGGCGTGCGCCTGGGCGCGCCCTCTTCCAGCCCGTGATTCAAGAGGGATTCGACCTTTTGGGTATACTCCTCCTTACTGGAAAATTGCAGGGTAAAGGTGTAAATTACATATTGTCTGTTGGAGCTTGCCTCGTAAGTTAGTTCCGGCGGGCAATATTTGCCCACCATATTTTCTACGCCGCTGGAAAGATTCCCCAGGTCGCTTTTTTTGAAATAACAGATCATGACCCGCTGGCCGGAAAAATCGGGCTGAAGCACCAGCTCGGTTTCCACCTTCGCCGTACATCCCGCAAGCAGGAACAGTACCGCCGCCAACAGAGCAAAAAGCACCGCGCGGCGCGGCCCCCATTTGCGGTTCAGGCGTCTTTCTTTCATTTCCGTTCCTCCTTTTGCTCTGTAGGTACCCGCCGGACGCGGGCGTACCGGATATCCATTATTATAGGGCACGGCGCCGTTTTCGTCAATTTCAACTGAGAAAGGGTTCCCAGCATGGGGTATTCCGCCCCGTTTTCCGCAATAGTCTTGTCTCCCCTTAAAAAACTTGTGGTTTATCGCCTTTTGTGACCGGTATGTGACCGTATGCGCGTATGATAACCATTGTAAGGAGCATACCACGACGGCCCTGTTTGATAACTTGGGGTCGATCAAGCGAAAAAGTGACGATTCAGTGGTTCTCCCGTAAAAAACACCATGGAGGGGATTCTAAATGAAGCATTGGCTCAAACAGAAAGCGGTTGTCCTCGTTCTGTGCGTAGCGTTTTTGGCGTCTTCCTTTTCCATCGCCTATGCGGGTCAGGCGGATAGTCCCAAGTACGCGCAAAAGCCCGCGGCTACAGTCCTAGACATCAGCGGGTATAATACGGTCATGGTCAAGCAGGCCAAAGCGGTAATCGTATGGACCGAACAATCTCTTTCGCCCCAAGAGCAGCAAAATAAAAAGCAGGAAATTGAAACACGCACACCCATCGACCATCTGGGAATCCCGGCGGGGTCCACATTCTATTTTATCTCCGGCTATGGCGAACACGATATGTCTAAATTCGGCAGCACATTTGGTGTTTATACCTTTTATGTCGACGCAGAAGGCACTCCTTTTGTGTCGATCAATAAACTGGACAAAATCAGCCACTTTGTTGTAGGCAACGGCTGGGTTCCGGAAGAACCGGCATCATCCAATCCGACTTCCTCCGAGGCTACTTCCTCTGAGGCCACTTCCTCCGAGACTACTTCCTCCGAAGCCACCTCTTCTGAGGCTACTTCTTCCGAGACTACTTCCTCTGAGGCTACTTCCTCCGAGGCTACTTCCTCCGAGACTACTTCCTCCGAAGCCACTTCCTCCCAGACTACTTCCTCCGAGGCTACTTCTTCCGAGACTACTTCTTCCGAGACTACTTCTTCCGAGACTACTTCTTCCGAAGCCACTTCCTCCCAGACCACTTCTTCCGAACCTACCTCTTCTGAGGCTGCTTCTTCCGAAGTGATCGAGGAATTCCCCGAAGAAGAAACGCCCCTCGCGCCGCCTTCTTCCCAGGCCGTTTCTTCTGCCGTGACCGACGAATTTCCCAACGAGGAAATTCCGCTGTCCCCCGCGACCGGCGGCACCTTCCCCATCGCGGTGCTTGCGCTGGCGGTTGGATCCGGCGCTTGCCTGGTGGCGTTCCACCGCAAAAAGGAATCGTAATCTTTACCCTTGAAAAGATACCAGCCCGGACCGGCGCGGTTTTCGCGCCGGTCTTTTTTGATTAAAAACAGGGCGCGAAAACCGCGGCAGACCATCATACCGCCAAATATGCGCGAGTGCGGGCGTAAAACATATCTTGTTCGAACCGCGGAGCAACCAGGTAAAATTATTTCGAAAAGCCCCTGACCGCCATCCTGTATCGGTCAAGGGCTTTTTGTGTAATAGGGGTTATTCGCCCGGTTCCGCGGGGTATCCGTTTTGCAGCAGCGCGTGAATTTTTAATATCAGCACCTGGGTTTTTGCATCTGGAATTTGGTTTTGCAGCACCATTTCCACCGCTTTTTGCAAGGGGATGGACTCCACCTCCACAAATTCGTCGTCATCCGGGGCGGCGTCCCCCATACAATCCACCCGGCAAAGGTATAGGTAAATAATTTCCTCGCAATAGCCTGGTGTTGGGTACAGCTCCCCTAAAAAACGATAATCCCGGCCGACGGCGCCCGTTTCCTCCTTTAGTTCCCGCATGCCGCAAAGCAACGGGTCCTCCCCGGGGTTGCGTTTTCCCGCAGGCAGTTCCAGCAGCGCCTGCTGGTACGGATAGCGGAATTGCCGGACGAACAATAGCTCGTTTTGTCCGGTCAGCGCCGCCACGCAAACGCCGCCGGAATGTTCCACAATTTCTCGAACAGCAGTACTGCCGTTTTCCAACAGCGCGGTATCCCGGCGCAAATTGATAATTTTCCCCTGATATAAGGTATTGCGTTCCAATGTCTTTTCCTGCAATTTCAACAAGAAAACATCCTTTCTGTGTGTTGTCCGCAAAAACGGCCTTGCTTGCCGGTGCTTTTTTGCCCCAGGCGGTCATAAAATGCAATATCCGGGCTCGCCCCGTGGTACCTTACCGGAAAGGACCTGATCAATCATGGCGGATTTTCCCTTCCACACCCCACCGGACGCCGACGCGCTGCGGGGCGGACTGCTCGCTCTGCGGGATGAGTACCCGTTTCTGTCTGTGGCGGAACTGGGCAAAAGCGTACTTGGGCGTTCGGTCTTCGTCCTTCAGCTGGGCGAACCGCGGGAACGCGTGCTGTATGCCGGCGGATTTTCCGGCACCGACTGGGGCTCCACCCTGCTGCTGCTCCATTTCGCCAAATCCCTTTGCCACGCCCTGGACACCGGCGGGCGGATCTCGGATATCGACGTACGCCGCGCGCTGCTGGGCAGGGGCATTTTGTTTGTTCCCTGCCTGAACCCCGACGGGATGGAAATCGTACTGCACGGCGCAGACAGCGCGCGGGAACTTTCCCAGTGCGTGACGGCCCTGTGCGATAACCCGAAAAATTGGCGGGCCAACGCCCGCGGAGTCGATTTAACCCATAACTTCGACGCCGGCTGGTACATTCTGCGCCAATTGGAAAACTTAGCTGGAATCAGCGGCCCCTCCCCCGCCCGGTTTGGCGGCGACGCGCCGGAAAGCGAACCCGAACCCCGGCTGCTGACCGGGCTTTGCCGCCGGGTCAAATTACGCCACGCCTTGGCTTTGGGCGGCACGGGGGAAAGCATTTGCTGGCAATACGGCAAATTTACCCCGGACCGTTCCCAGCTGATGGCAAAAATTTTGTCGGTCACCAGCGGCTACCGGCCGGAGGACGGGGGCGGCCTGTCGGACCACGGCACCTTTCAGGATTGGTTTATCGACGAATTCCACCGCCCGGCTTTCACCGTCCAGCCAGGCAAAACCGCCCCGGCAACAGTGGAGGAAACGCTAAAAATTTACCGGTCTTTAGAGGAAGCGCTGATGCTTTCCTCCATTATGTAAGGGGAAGCAATGTGCGGGGCGAAACCGGCAGGCCGGTTTCCATCGACCGGTTGGCGGCTAGGGTGACGGCCAGCGTTTCCACCGCGTCCTCGTAAGTGGAGCGGAGCAGCGCGCCATCTTTGCTGCGTACCGCCTCAATAAAGGTCTGCAGGGCACGCTGTTGGTGGGAAGCGCCGAACTGCACCGTGCGGTCTTCATCCTTGGTGATAAACCGGGCGCTGCCCGACCACCGGTACTCGATCCGCAGGTCGTCACAGTAAATTTCAAAGCCCACGGCGCCGTCGGCTGCCTCGCCGTCCAGATAACATCCGGCCTGCAGGCTGGCGAGCACGCCGCTGCCAAACCGGAGCACGGAAGACGAACAATCCTCCACCGTGCTGCCCGGCAGGGGAGAAAGCCCTTTTCTGCCCACGCTATACACACTTTCGACCTCGCCGAACAAATAGCGCAGCGCGTCTACAATATGGGTGGCCTGTTCCACCAGCTGGCCGCCCGACTGTTCCTTATTCCGCCACCACAGCGCCGGGGCGGGCCAGCCAATCCACCTTCCGCTGACCAGCCCCACCTTCTTTTGCGGCAGCATGGCGCGGATTTCTTCCAGCATGGGACTGTACCGCTGCTGATAGCCCGCAGCCGCCAGCACCCCCGATTCCCGAATAACCCGCGCGGTTTCGCGCGCCTCCGGCAAGGAAAGCCCAACCGGTTTTTCCACATATAAATGAACGCCCCGTTTCGCGGCCTCCCGCTCGATCTTGCCGTGGCGTTCCGGTGTGACGCAAACCACCGCCGCATCCAGCTTTTCGCATGACAGCATCTGTTCCGCCGTTTGATACAGCCGGGCAGACGGGGCCTTTTTGCCGGTTTCGGCCAACCG
>CABQAC010000026.1 GCA_902462035.1 uncultured Eubacteriales bacterium | reverse complement strand
ACCTTTCGCGGAGAGGAGGAACAGTGGAGCGGGTGACTGATTTTTTATGAAATAAAAAAATCGGAACGAGCGTAACTCGTTCCGACGTGGTGCAGTTAAGCAATCCAAATCCGAACCGCCGTTGGTGGTATTATACACCGCTGATTTGAGATCGTCGAATGTAATGGTGCTTGTTCCCTCTTTGTAGTTGAAGGTAATCACCATCTTGTCATCGTACAGGAATATGGCGTTGATAAAGGTGTCGATCAACATCTTTCTGTGGGACTTCTGCCGCACATCCAGCTTACGAAAACGGTGCAGCCAAAAGGTCATGAACTCGGCGCTGACTTTGGGCTTTGCCAGCTTCTCGCAGGCGATTTTCGTTTCCAAATCCTCCTTGACGGCCTCCAATTCCTCCAGCCGTCCTTTTGTGGACTTGGTGAGGATGCCCTGCTGGATAGCGTTGAGCAGATTGTTGATGCCCAGCTCCGCTTCTTTTAGCTGCTGTTCGTACAGTGGCAAATTCACATTCTCTCTGTCCTGCAAGTCCATCAGCATGGACACAATGGCTTCTACTGCCTTATCATCCATCACCATCTTCATAGTTTCGTTGACCACCAAATTTTCTATCCATTCCTTGCGCACAGATTTTTTGTGGCACTCGGTACGCTTTTTCTTGACGGATACGCACTTGTAGTAATGGTGAACAACACCTGTCCGGCTGGT
The DNA here is from genome assembly GCA_902462035.1 of uncultured Eubacteriales bacterium. Taxonomy (GTDB): domain Bacteria; phylum Bacillota; class Clostridia; order Oscillospirales; family Acutalibacteraceae; genus CABQAC01. The sequence continues at coordinate 12,620 of CABQAC010000026.1, read as the reverse complement.
GCCGCTCTCACCGCAGAGATAAGCTCCGCAGTACCCGCAAAACAGTTTGGTAGTTAGCAAGTAATCGTCCTCGGCCTTATGTCTGGCTGGGGCTTTTTTGTTCTTCTCTAACTTCTCCTGTACCCTGTCAAACAGGTCTTGGGGAACGATGGCAGGGATGCCGTCAGGGATGACGGTATCACGATAGCTGTACTCGCCGATATAGCGCCGGTTATGGAGTAAATGCCCCACGCTGTTATAGCTCATCTTCTGCCCGCGTGTATTTTTTAGCCCCTGCTCATTGAGCCATTCTCGGATGGAGTGTATTGTCCAGCCCTCATCGTATTTTTTGAAGGTTTCCAGAATAAACGGAGCTGTCAGCGGGTCGATTTGAAAATGCTGCTCATTGTCAATGGTGTAGCCGATGGGCAGGGTGCCGCCGTTGTATTTGCATTTAAGAGCATTGTCGGTCATACCGCGAATCACTTTCTCGGATAAATCGGCGGAATAGTATTCCGCATAACCTTCAAGAACAGATTCCAGAATGATACCCTCCGCACCCTCGGAAATAATTTCGGTAGCGGATATCACTTTGACGCTATTCTTTTTCAGGCCTGCTTTATATCTTGCGCTGTCATAGCGGTTGCGGGCGAACCTATCCAGCTTCCAGACAATTACCATGTCAAAGAGTCGTTTGCCGCTGTCCTTAATCATGTTCTGGAACTCAGGGCGATTGTCGGTCTTGGCAGAGAAAGCCCGGTCTATGTAGTGCCGCAGGATGGTGATACCGTTCTTCTCGGCAAAAGCGGTACACTCGCGGATCTGACCCTCGATAGATTCTTCACGCTGGTTGTCGGAGGAATAGCGGGCGTAGATGACTGCTTTCATACTTTCACCATCCTCTCACATCTTATATAAGCCTTGAATCTTCCATGGGATTAATGACCATTTCCCATTTCCACGCCACGGCAAAGCAGCTCTTTCATTTTCATCCTGATATATACTTCCAAATTCTAATGGTTCAGAAAAATGCTTCCCATTAGTTTCCCAATCAACTTGCACAAGTATTCGTGTCATGGAACAGCCTCGTTCTTCTATCTCTCTGACTTCAAATGAGCAGAAGCTTTTGGGCGAGAACATTTGCCGACATTCTCCTGCGCGCTTTTTCTCTGATTTTTCATAACTGAATATCCGCACAAAGTGTAAAGAGAGTGCTCCGTAATTTTTTGATTTCCATGCATCAAAAGCTTGTATTAGTGGGATTACATATTGATATTCAGTACAATCTTCTATTGTAGGAACAGCCGGTATATCAGTTCCAACAATAATGGTTCGTCTTTGCCAACGGCTTATTTCTTCCTTTTCTAAAGAGTTTTCCTTGAGCTTTTTAAGCGACTCAGAAATGGGCGGGGGATTGCTTTCTTTTTCAAACTTCTCTTTTCTTTTTTCCTCGCTATCTTTCATGCTCATCCAGTCTGCAAGTGCAAACATTAGTGCAACACATTTGCAAGACACATATTCATTTCCATAATTCAAATCTCGTCCATGAAGAATCCCATTCCTATATGGAAATCGAATCTCATCATGGTTTGTTTTATTTCTCCCTTTGTTAAAAATGCTTTTCATTTTGGTAAGACCATCGCCGCACCCAACTAAACAATCCCATGCGGTTACATCTGTACCCTCGGAAAAAAAGCCCTTACTTCTTGTGTAATCGTTTACTGTACCATCTATGATAATAAGAAAAAGCGGCACACTTGCATAATATCTTCCTGCAAAGTGGTCATCGAACGCACTTTGCATAAGGGCATATCGCTGTGCAAAAGGCTCTGCCTTATTTTTCAGCCAGTGTATAATTTCTTTAACATCTTCTTTGTAATAGTTTAGTAACACTCTTTCACCTGCATCAGCACCATAAGATTCGTACTCTGAAACGGCTCTTTTCATTAATGGCATATTCATAGAGTCATAAGCACACCAACCTAAATCAGTAAAATAAGAATTAAACAAAGTTATCGTTGCTTCCATTTCTTTAATCTGCTTTTCTAAATTTTTGATTTCAACTCGTTTATCTTTTGGAAGTGCAAACGAGATAAATCTTAACGTCTTTATATCCTTTTTTAATTTACCAAGACTATATAAGTTGTTATCCATATTTTGCCTCTTATCTACTCAAAAATTACTGCAGTAAGCACAGCAATTATCAACTTTCATCTTTCAGCATTTGCCGCAATGTTTCTTTCAGCCTTACACTCATAGGCGAGGACGGGTCAAAGCACATCTCGATAAACTTGTCCATCTCAGGATAGCTCTGTTCGATTTTGGGCTTGCATTCGTAAGCACCGCCATGTGGGTCATCTGTCCTGCCGAAAATGTAATCCAAAGACACATCAAAGTAATCAGCATACTTGAGCAGCACTTCGGCTGGGACTGCCGTTTCATTGCTCTCATAACGGAAGATGCTGGACTGCCCGATGCCGAAAGTCTTTGCCATTCTCATCTGCGAGATATGCACACTCTCGCGCAGCTCCCGCATCCGCTTTGCGATGATTTCCATTGATCTCACCTCCGTTTGGATGTGTTCATTATATCATTTATGAGCAATATAGTCAATCCAATATTAACATAATATTTTCATTCTGCCCGTTGTTGGGTTTTCCGACGACGGATTTTCCGTTGACGGGTTTCCCGTCGTCGGAAAATCCAACGCAATAAAATATAGATATATAAAATACTGATTTATAAAGTACGGATATATTCTTTCCTTCATTCTTTCCTATGACCGGAAGCGAAGGAAAAGAAAGAGCAGGAGCAGTGTTAAGCTGTTCCCCCTCTATAAGCATCCGCAGGATGCGCCGCCGCAGGAAAGCCACCCACAATGCAGCAGCGTTGTGGGTGGCTTTCCTGCGTGTTCAGGGGATTGGGGGCTATGCCATCAACAAGCATTTTTCGCGTGTGTCATAACACATGCATTGCTTGCCGGTAGTAAATCCTTTATATGATGCGGCAACTTGCCTGCGCTGTGGACGATTCACTCCTATCTCATCTGGGAAACTGTATCGTTCCTTTCTCACTTTGTATATGACTATCCAAATTGCTATGGATGGATAATCACAGTTTTCCCGTAAGGGCCTTGACAAACATCTGACTTCGGACTAAAATAGATAAAAGTCCCAATTCGGATGTTTGTAATGGAGGAACTATTTATGGATAAAAAAATCAGAGAGCAAATTGATCTCATCAATCAGAAAACGAAAGAGCTAAATGCGCTTTATCGCAGGGCTGCATATAAATCGAGCATATCAGACGGAGAGGTGGATATTTGGTCTGCACTTCTCAATTCCCGTGAGGAATATTCTCAGCAAGACCTTGCCGAAATGCTTTCGCTTCCAAAGCAGACCGTAAATTCTTTAATTAACCGTATGATCCGTAAAGAATTTGTTGCCTTGGATCATGCTCCGGGTACACGCAATCGAAAAGTGATTCGTTTGACCGAAGCGGGCAGAGAATTTGGCGAGCAACGGGTAAAATGGATATTTGAAGCAGAACAACGAGCAATGGAGGATACTGAGCCAGCGGAAGTGATGGCTTATATCTCTATGCTTGAAAAATATATAATCCGTTTCAGAAAGGAAATCGAAGATAAAGATTAAAGGCGCAGACTATGAACGAGAAAATATTTGATATTCTTGAATACGACAGAATAAGGCAGATGCTTGAAAAGTTTGCCACTTCTAATCCCGGTTGTGAGCTTTGCAGACAGCTTATGCCAGAAACTGAGATTGAAACCATCAACCGTTTCATGAACGAAACCACGGCGGCCAGAGAGCGCATCCGGCATAAAGGTAAACCCTCTTTCGCTAAAGTCACAAACCTAAACAGTATTCTTGAACGCTTGGAAAATGGAACCCCACTTCCTGTTGGGGATTTACTGCGGGTATATGATCTGCTGGACGCGGCAAGCAAGGCAAAGGATTATGGCTGCCGTGAGATCACCGAAGAAGAAAAAGACTTGCTTGATAGCAAATTCAATCAACTTTCCCCACTAAAAAAGGTGCAGGATGAAATCAAACGATGTGTGCGAAATGACAATGATTTGTTTGATACAGCAAGCCCTGGACTTGAAAGAGTTCGCAAGAAAATCAAGAACACCGAGGATAGTATTCAAGGGCAACTTCGTGCCCTTGTCAGTGGAAAATACCGTCCCTATTTATCGGACACCTTTGTCAGTCAGCGTAATGGAGCATATTGCCTTGCAGTAAAATATGCCTGCCGCAATAAGGTTTCTGGCACTGTTCAAGGACAATCCGGAACAGGCGGTACTGTGTTCATTGAGCCGACCAGCGTTGCCAAAGCAAGCGCAGAACTTCAAGATTTGCAATATCAAGAAAAGATTGAAATTGCGATTGTACTTGGCGATCTTTCCGATATGGTGAAAGCCCAGCTCAAATTTGTGAAAAAGAATTATGATATTCTGACTACACTTGACTTTATCTTTGCGAAAGCGGGATTTTCAGAGTCCTACAACGGTACTGCGCCGACTTTCAATACAAAGAAGTTTATCAAGCTCAATCAAGCCCGCCATCCGTTGCTCGATCCGAAAAAGGTTGTGCCGACTACCCTTGAATTGGGTGGTGAGTACGATATGCTTGTCATCACCGGTCCGAATACAGGAGGCAAGACCCTGACGATGAAAACTGTTGGTACTATGACTCTGATGGGACAGTCTGGCTTGCATATCCCCGCAGATGAAGGTTCGGAACTTTCAGTGTTCAAGGAAGTATTTGCCGATATTGGAGACGAGCAGAGTATCGCGCAAAGTTTGAGTACATTCTCTGCTCACATGACGAACATTATAAAAATCCTCAGTGTTGCCGACAAGGATTCTCTTGTTCTGATCGATGAGCTTGGTTCGGGTACAGACCCGGCAGAGGGTGCAGCCCTGGCAGTTGCTATTCTTTCACGACTTCACAAGTGCGGTATTCGCACTCTTGCTACAACGCATTATGTTCAAATCAAGAATTTTGCGCTTACCACCGACGGCGTACAAAATGCTTGCTGCGAATTTGATGTGGAAACATTAAGCCCCACATATCGCTTAATGATCGGTGCGGTAGGAGCAAGTAACGCTTTTGCTATTTCCAAACGGCTTGGACTTGAAGATACCCTCATTGAAGCCGCCAAAGCCTATCTTGCAACCGAGCAGGACGCGAGGTATTAAAATTGCGAGTGATAGCCGGAAAAGCCAAAGGCCGCGTTTTGCTTGCGCCAAAAGGAGTAGATACAAGACCAATTACCGCCATGATTAAGGAAGCATTGTTTAATATTTGGCAAGTGCAAATTACGGGTGCGCGCTTCTTGGATTTGTTTGCAGGCAGCGGAAGTATGGGGATCGAGGCTTTAAGCCGCGGTGCAGAAAATGTAGTTTTTGTAGAGCAAGGACGAAAGGCCATAGACACCATTAAGAAAAATCTTACCGTCTGCAAGTTTTCAAGCGGATATGAAATCTATCAAGATGATGTATTCAGAAGAATAAAATGGCTGAATGAAAACGGATATAAATTCGACATTATCTATCTCGACCCGCCGTTTACAGTAGATGAAATATTTTTATCAGTTATGGAAGCACTAGCGAATACAGAAATCTTATCTGAAAATGGCACGATTGCCATTAGAACAAGAAAGGAAAAAGAAATGCCCGATATGATCGGGAAATTAGAAAAATTCAAGGTAAAAATCTATGGTATCTCCGGCGTTCATTTTTATACCGGAAACCATGATATAAACACCTAAACAATATCCGTCGCCGGATATTATATTTTAGTTGAAATATCCGAAATCGGATATTTAGGAAAAGGAAGGAGACCTATTATGCAAGATAAAAACATTGAACTAATAGAAAAAGCCCCTGTTCATAAGGCGATATTGACTTTGGCTTTACCGACAATATTCAGTTCTATCGCAACCCTGCTCTACAATTTGGCTGATACATATTTTGTAGGGTTACTGGATGATGTGTACCAGTTGGGAGCCGTATCATTGGCCTATCCCGTCTTTATCATCATGCAGGCTATCGGCAGTATTTTCGGTATCGGCGTCGCCCCGTACATATCCCGTTGCCTTGGCGCACAAAAGTATGATGAAGTCAAAAAGGCATCTTCCGTTACAGTCTATACGTCCGTAATTGCGACCTTTGCATTAACTGCTCTATATTTCCTGTTTAGAACGCCTATTTTGAGTGTTCTCGGAACCAGCGAGCATACATTTATGCTGACAAAAAAATATCTTGATATTGTTGTATTGTTCGCCGTAGCAATGACACTTCAAACGGTTCTTGGCTCATTACTTCGTGCAGAGGGAAAAGCAAATCACGCTGTCATTGAAATGGTAATCGGTACGATTGTCAATATCATTCTTGACCCGATTTTCATTCTCCCTTGGGGATTGAATATGGGTGTTGTCGGTGCGGCGATTGCAACGATTATTGGCATTGTAGTGGCGGATATTTACTGCCTTGTCGTTCTCTTAAAAGGGAAATCCTCTATATCGCTTAAAATCAAAGATTTTAAGCCATCCAAACGGATTTATATTGAGGTGTTCAAGATCGGCGTTCCCGCTTGTGCAGGTCAGCTTCTTATGAGCGTTACCAACGCAGCGTTCAATAACTTGGCGGCCGGATATGGCGATCATGTCATCTCGGCGTATGGTGTCGCAGGCAAGATGATTTATATTGCCCTTATCGTTGTCAACAGTTATGCAGGCGGCTATATGCCGTTTGCAGGTTATAACTTGGGTGCAAATCGGATAGATCGTGTAACGGCTTCTTTCAAATTCACCCTCATTACATCATCTATCTTGTCAGTATTACTGCTTGTGCCGTTTGTCGGCCTTGCCAAACCCTTTATGGGCGCTTTTACAACCGATCAGCCTACCATTGACGCGGGTGTTTTGATTTTGAAAACATGGGCAATCTGTATTCCATTCCTTGGCGTTCAGTTTACCATGATGTCAACGCTTCAGGTGTTCGGGCAGGCAACCCGCGCTATGATCGTCAATATTGGCAGACAAAGTATTTTCTTCTTCCCGTTCCTGTACTTGTTCAATAGCTTTGGCAACTTGACGGGGCTGTTTATGACAAATCCCATAGCGGATATTGTAACCACAATCGTTGCAATATTCCTTGTCATTTCTCCGCTTCGCAAACTGTTAAAAGCCGCAAAGGAGGTAGCATGATATGGAAAAAATGATTATTACCATCAGTCGTGAATTTGGAAGTGGCGGCAGAAGCATAGGCAAAGCCGTTGCAGAGAAATTGAATATCCCGTATTACGATAAAGAGCTTATCAAGGAAGTTGCAGAAGAAACGGGACTATCCCCGGACTATATCGAAAATGTAGGCGAATACGCCCCCGGTAAATCCCTGCTGTCTTTTTTGCCTGCGCTTACGACACATAACAAATACCCAAATAACATGAGTGCCGCTGACTTTCTTTGGTGTATGCAAAGCAAGGTCATTCTTGACCTTGCTGCAAAAGGTTCTTGCGTGATCGTCGGTCGCTGTGCCGATTACATTTTGAAGGACGACCCTGATACTTTCCATGTATTTATCCATGCTTCAACCGAATATAAGGCAGAGCGCATTGTTCGGTTGTATGGCGAAAGTGAAAAGCAGCCCGAAGAACGCCTTGCAGAAAAAGACAAAAAACGTAGTGTTCATTACAAGCACTTTACGGGCAGAGAATGGGGCAAATGTCAAAATTATCACCTTTCGTTTGATAGCGGCAAGATCGGCATTGAAAAGTGTGTATCTATGATTGTGGAGCTTGCCGAACAGGCGAATAGCTAATACTTTTGGAGGTTAGCACCTGTGTCATTAAACAATAAAATCAAGCGTATTGTAATGGCATTGTCGGGAAGTGCAATCTTATCATTTGGATTGTATCACATTCATTCTATGTCTGGTGTTACAGAGGGAGGAATACTCGGACTTACCTTATTTTTACACCATTGGTTTGATATTTCTCCTTCTTTGTCGGGATTTGTCCTAAATGCCATTTGCTATCTTATCGGATGGCGTGTACTCGGGCGTGAGTTTATTTTATGGTCAATTCTATCGGGTGGCGGATTTTCTGTTTTTTATGCAATGTTTGAACAGTTTGCCCCATTATGGCCACAACTTGCTGAAATGCCATTATTAGCGGCAATACTCGGTGCCATATTTGTCGGCGTTGGTGCCGGACTTTCGGTTCGAGCCGGAGGTGCGCCATGCGGAGACGATGCCTTGGCAATGATACTCCATCGTGTAGTTAAATGGAAAATACAATGGTGCTACCTTGTTAGTGACTTAATTGTTCTTGCATTATCCATTACCTACATTCCCTTTTCAAAACTTATGTGTTCATTTTTAACAGTCATTCTTTCAGGACAGTTGGTTGGCTTGGTACAAAAAGGCATTAAGTTAGAAAGCGGGAAGAAAGCCATTCATGGAGTAAAGCCCCCAGCATATAGGGCTGTCCACAATCCTTATGAAAAATAGTTCGCCAGATAATTGGCTTTTATGCCCGATCTGCAAAAATAAAACACGCTTGAAAATCCGCAAAGATACTGTTATTCAGAATCTTCCGCTATTCTGTCCTAAATGTAAGCAAGAAACACTAATCAATGTCAAAGACAATAAAATATTTGTTATTAAAGAGCCAGACGCATAGACGCAGAGCCGACAAACTTGTGAAAACCACAGTTTGTCGGCTCTTTTTATATTCACCAAATCAAGTTGCTTTTTGCAGCTTGAAAATTAAAGCCGCCGATTCTTTTGCCTCTAAAAGAATGATGCGGTATCACTGATAAAACGGCGGTTAAAAGGAGGCGGCCGCCATGAAACACAACGCATATCGGCAAAATACGACGGTCATTGACATATCAAAAAAAGCCCACGCACTGCAATAGGTCTTTACGGTCATGGATATGAACTCACAAATCATGTAGCTGCCTTTAATAATTCTTACGCGCTCGTCTGCAATTCGCAGGTGGGCGCATTTTGTCATTTCCTGTGCTTTTCAGTCGGCTGTCGCGGCCCGCCATGTTCCATCAGATATTCCTGACCAAAAATAATCTGAATGGAGCATACACATGAAAATGATAAATCTGCGGGACTACTATCCCGTTTACACCAAGGATACCTTTGTAGAGGTATCCGATGAAGTGGCCGCGTTCCTCATCGAGGACAAGCGTTTGGAAAGAACCTACGCACAATATCTGCGTTATCACAAGGCGTACTATTCGCTGGACTGTAATGATGGAATTGAAACCGCTGCACTTCATAAGCCCCCAGTACCCGATGAATTGCTGATACAATCGGAACAAGAGCAATCGCTTGAACGTGCATTAGCATCTCTGAGTGAAGTACAGCGCAGACGCATCATCGCCTATTTCATAGAGGGAAAACGCAAGGTTGCCATTGCCGCTACCGAGGGAGTAGACGAGGGTGCTATTCGCAGATCCATTGTTCGCGGCCTTGCAAAGATGAAAGACTTTCTCGAAAATCTTGACAAGCCTGCCGCATCGCAGTAAAATACTCTCACATGGATGCAGGCGCTTGACAAAGCGTCTGCATTTTCTATGACACCAAGACACCTTCAAACTGTTAGCTGCTATGTATTGCGCAAAGGAGGATTGCCTTGGGCAGAAGAAAAAAGCTTATCAACGACAGCGGTATCCCACAGCATGAGATTGAAACCATTGCAAGGATTTTGCTGCCGGATATTCTCGCCTTTTATGAGAGCGAGGAGGGCCAGCGGGAGTTTGCGGAATGGAAACTGCAGCAGGACGCTGAAAGACATAACGACGACATGGCGGACAAAGCCGCCTGATACGGTAAAGCGGAGTGGTGTGTGCCACTCCGCTTTTACTGTATTCAATTTTCGTATGGCTTGTACTCTGTAACTGCTTTCAGATAAAGCTCTGGATCACCGCTCAGAATCAGGTCGGCATACTCCAAAGGCGCGTTGTAAATGAGGTAGTCCAATTCTGACCGCTCATATAAATTGTCCGCAACCTCATTCTCAATAGCTATGGTGTCAATGGAAATTATGCTCCTGTCCGCAAAACGCAGCTCCACGCAGGCGGTATCCATGTTGAACTCACAGCTTAGTAATTTGCTCATCGCGTTATCCTCCTAATTCATTTCTTTTTCCTCGGCCCTCTTGGCTTGGATTCAGGCCGCTTGATCACGCCGTTTCTGAAATGCGTATCCTCAAACCTCTCAAAATAAACAAATAATCCGAACCCATCTCCCACAGGGAAGATTTGGTTCGGATTATTCTTGTTTGGTGCCGCTGACCGGACTTGAACCGGTACGAAGTCGCCCTCGAGGGATTTTAAGTCCCTTGTGTCTGCCGATTCCACCACAGCGGCCTGCAACGGTTAGGATTATAGCACGCCTTTGTGAAAAAATCAATAAAAATAGCAGGGCTTCCCCCGGTTATTTTTTGGGGCGGTGTTTATTTCATGAACAGCTCCAGCCAATTTGGCCGGGGTCGGCCAATAGAAGGCGCACGCCCATGCCGCGTGCTTGTTCTATGGCATGGGTGTCCGTACCGTCCGGCGCGGCTAATATCAGCGCGCACGGGGGGATTCCTTCCGCCGCCCTTGACGCGACCCATTCCCGCTGTGCGGAAAGCGCCTGTTGAAAGAACCATTCGCCTAAAACAAGGTAACGGTCCGCCTCCCGCACACCGAAGTGCGCCATCTGTTTAAAGCAGGCGGACGGGTTTTCAGGGTCCGCCCAAACGGCAACCGACGCGCCGTAAAAGCGGCAAAGCTCCAGGGCGGCTTTTTCCGCGGCGGGCAGCAAAACGAGCGCTTTGCCGCAGTATCCGCGCAGCGCCGCCTCCAGCGCGTTTTGCCGGGTAAAGGAAAAGGCCAGGGGAACAGGGCACAGGCCCTGCAATTCGTTTAGCAAATCCCGCACGGCGCCGGGGTCCGCTGGGGCGCCGGCGCAATCTTGCAGCAGCAAAATACCGGCGCCGTCATCGCGTTGTTCGTCGGCAAGATCGAACAGCGTATCAAAATCGCCGGTGGCAAAGGCTTCCGCGACCTCTGGGTCTGCCGCGTCCATTCGGCTGCCGATAACCAAAGGCTGATCTTCCAGCCGCAGCGCGGCGGTAGCGGTGCATAAAGCGCGGACCGGCTGCGCGGCGCGCGGCGCGGGCACTTTGTTTTTAAGCATCCCGCGCAGGGAGGCCAGATAGGCGGGCGTGGTTCCGCAGCAGCCGCCCAGCAACCGCACGCCGAGGGGCAGATACGATTCCATCTGTTTGGCAAAATCCTCTGGCCCGACCGGATATTCCCCTGTAGCGGGATCCGGCAGCCCCGCGTTGGGCTTTACCAAAAGCGGAAGGCTGGTCCAGCGGGCCAATTCCCGCGCGATGGGGAAAATCTCCTGGGGCCCTAACGAGCAGTTCACACCGAGCGCATCCACACCCAAGCCTTCCAGCAGCACCCCCATGGCGGAGACCGGGCAGCCGGTAAAAGTACGCATGGTAGGCTCGAAGGTCATGGAAACCAGAATGGGAAGACTGCTGTTTTCCTTTGCCGCCAATACAGCGGCCCGGACCTCGTTTAAATCGGACATGGTTTCAATGACTACGCAATCGGCGCCCGACCGCGACCCTTGGAGCACCTGTTGGCGGAATAGGGCATAGGCATCATCGAAAGATAGGGTACCCGCGGGTTCCAGCATTTCGCCCAGGGATCCTAGGTCCAGCGCGACCATTTTGGCTTCCCCGGCGGCCCGCTTGGCGGCGGAAACCGCGGCGGCTACCGCCTGTTCCACCGTACAGGGCGCGCCCTTTAATTTGTGGGCGTTCGCGCCAAAGGTATTGGTATAAACCAAATCGGAACCGGCCTCTAAGTATTGGCGGTGTACGGCCTCCACTTCTTCCGGATGGGTGACCGACAGTATTTCGGGGCGCTCGCCGGGGCGAAGAAGGGGCTGCAGCATGGTACCCATGGCGCCGTCCAGCAAAACGAAGCCGTCTTTTATCTGTTTCCTGACATCCATTTGGAGCGTTCCGCCCTTTCCTTTGAAAATTACGTCCCTCCCACACCTGGCAGCCAAGCACGGGAGGGACGGTTGACGTTAATACGATACCATCATACCACGCCAGAATGCACGGTGTAAAGTGGCGGGCGATGATTAACGGATGGGGCCAAGCAGGTGAAGCACCCAGCGGTACCAGAACCGCCGGACGGGATTTACCTGGGAGGACAGCAGGTTGCCGAGCTGTTCGGCACAGGCAACCACCTGTTCCCGCTCTGCGGGTTCCAACGGTTCGGCGCTGAAACGGTCTTTGAGCAATAAAGCGGCGCAATCCTGGAAAGAAGGGGCCAGCGCGCCGCGGAAACGGGCGTCTACCCGGGCGGCGAAGACGGTGGGCAATTCGTTGTCTTGCCGTACCATTCCCAGCTTGGCAAGCTGCGCCAGCATCAAGTCGCCGGTCTTCTGGATCGATCCGGGATCCTGCGGGCAATACCGCCTGCGGCGCTTGTTTTGCGCGCCTGTAACAACCAGCGCGGCAATGGCGGCCAACACGAAGATTGCCGCCGCCAACGGCAGCGCCGCGCGGGCGGCCGGACCGGTG
>CABQAC010000025.1 GCA_902462035.1 uncultured Eubacteriales bacterium | reverse complement strand
CCAGCGGCAGCCAGCCTGCACCTGCGCGCGAGGATCGCGCGCCTGCGGCCCGGGAATCCTTTACCAGCGAGGACAAGGATTTTGAAGATATCATGAGTATTTTTAACCGCCATAAATAAGCGGCGGTATGCAATCAAACGGACGGGCAGTGTTCTGCTTGTCCGTTTTTTGTTGTATTCCGGTTTTGCAGCCATAAAGCGCAATCGTTACCGCCGCGCGGCCGGTACCGCGTGGCGCCCTTGGTTGTAAAAAAAGCGGGCTTATGCTATAATGACCGCGTGTTTTCGATCTTATTTCTGTTGTTAAAAAACGGCTTGACCCCGCCCCCTGTGAAAGGATGGACGTGAATATGGACGAAGAATATTTTATCAATATTGAGGATGCGCGTCCCGGCCGGCAGGAAGAACCGGCTCCGGCGCCCCGGCGGGCGCAGCCGCGGAAAACCGGCGAGCCGTTCCGGGTCAACACCCTTTGCTGTTACCTGTTTTTGGCGGTGGCATTGGGGTGGTTCCCTTTGTATTCCACCCGCAGCTATAATACCTTGGCTTTGGCAAAGTACGAATTTTTCTGTACTGCGGCCCTGTGCTTTTTGGGGCTGTCCGCGCTGGTGGGCGTGGCCGCGTTTTTATGCGGCCCCAAGCAGTTTTTCCGCAATCGGGTTCTGCCTCCTTCGGTTACGGATATTGGGATGATACTGTTTTTTGCGGCGGCGGGCGTTTCCTGTCTGCTGTCCAAATACCAGGAGGTGGCGTTCGCGGGGTCGGATTACCGGCATCATGGTTTTGTCATTGTCATTATGTACTTGATTGTCTATCTGCTGTTGTCCCGCACGTATCAGCACCGCAGCTTTATCCTGTATATTTTTGTCGCGGCCAGCTGCGTGGTGGTCTGGATCGGCCTGCAAAACCTGATTGGCCGGGATCCGCTGGGCTTTGTGCCGAAGAGCAGCTTTTTCCAGCTGGGTAAAAGCGTTTCTACGCTGGGCAACCTGAACTTTTTCTCCAGTTACCTGTGTATTTACCTACCGGTGGTTACGGTCTTGTTTGTTAAAACCACCAAAGCGGCCGATACCCTCCTGTACGGAGTGGGCATGTTATTTGGTTTTGGCGGGTTGGTGGTGGGCACCAGCGACAGCGGGTATTTCGGTATTGCCGTATTGTTATTGCTCCTTCCGCTGGTCGTTAAAAATTTTCAGCAGCTTGCCCGGTATTTTTTCGCGTTGGCGTGCCTATTCGCCGCCGGACGTATTGTGGGCTTGTTTTTAAATGGACCCAAGGTCAAGCTGCGGTACCAGCTGGATGACTTTTCTCTCAGCTTGGTGCAGGGGGAAAATGGAATTTTATTGCTGGCGCTGTTCGCCATGCTGGGAATGATCTTTTTGATCGCTTATTTGGTAAAACCCCAAGCCATGTTTCCAAAGGCGGTCAAATGGGTCTATTTTGCCCTGCTGGCCGCCGCTGGGGCGGTGGTGCTCGGTTCCTTTTTATGGTTTAGTTTGGCGGACACCAAAACCCAGCTGGGCGACCTGGGCAATTATCTGCGGTTTAACGATTATTGGGGCACCAACCGGGGCTATGCCTGGAGCAGGCTTTTGAAAATTTACGAACAGTTCTCCTTGCAGGACAAGCTGTTTGGCGCCGGAATGGATACGGTAGGCAACCTGCTGGTTCCCCGCTATTACCAGGAGATGATGCGGCTGTTCGGCCAGTATTTTGAAAACGCCCATAACGAGTATATTCAGTATTTGGTCACCATCGGCGCGCTGGGCGCCGGGGCCTACCTGACGCTGGTGGTTTCCAGCGCGGCGCGGTCGCTGAAAAACGGGACGAAAAACCCGGTGCTGCTGGCGTTTGGCTTCGCCATTTTGTGCTATGCCGCGCAGGGTGTCTTCAACATCAGCCAAACCATGACGACCCCCGTTTTCTTTATCGTAATGGGCATGGCAGAATCCATGAACCGCCGCATCAAACGGGAACAGCGGCGCAGGCGGGAGGAAAGCGCGGTACTGCCCATAGACAGGTAAAAACAAAAAGCCATGGCCGTACCCGCTGAGCCGGTCATGACTTTTTGGTTGCTGGGCGGCATTGGCGTTTTGCCGGAACGTCGCGCTTTATTTATTGCACCGGCAGCACGCCGGAAAAAGAAAGGGAAAAACCGCCGCCCGCAGCGGGACAGAGCGCCGGCGCTCCATCTGCGGTATAAAAACGCACCTGGTTGGACAACGTGCACGCGGCAATTCCGCCCAAAGCCCCCAGGCAGCCGCCTGCCGCCACGGTCAGCGGAAAGGAATCGCGAACCGGCGTGGGCAGATTCAAAAGGCACAGCGGCGCCGCTGTTCCAGGGGCAAACGTTCCCGTGACCCGCCCCGCCAAAAAGATAAGAGGGCCCGCGGCAGCAAACCAACCCTTCTGCTCCGAATAAACCGCGGCTGTTTCACCCGTCAGGGCAGGGGACCACTTGTTTTCGTCCGCGGTTTGGCGCGGCGCGGCCCGGGCGGCAAGAGGCTGGCTCGGCGAATTTTGGACTGTGGTAAGCTGATCCGCCACCTGGCTGGCAAATTCGTCCAGCCGGGTGAAGGCGTTGTTGAGATCCCCGACGTGCAGCTGGTCGAACAGCACCCATTGGGGCAGGTTCAAATAGGGGGTATGGCCGTCGTATGGCATTGGAATTCCTCCTTTTACACTGATTGGGTTTTAATGTTATTTTATCTTTTTTTGCGAAATACGTCAATACACAATATGTAATATAAATCACAAAAACTTGCGTATTACGCAAGTAGATGGTATCATAATTTAGAAAAGGGGGCGGCCGGTATGACGGTAGGGGAACGCATTAAGACGCGGCGCGTTCAACGCGGCATGACGCTGCTGGCGCTGGCCCAGGCAGTGGGTGTGCGGGAAGCCACGGTCCAGCGGTACGAAAGCGGCGCGATTCGAAACATCAAGCAAGCCACGCTGGCAAAGCTGGCGGAGGCGCTGCAGACCACGCCGGGATGGCTGATGGGATGGGAAGAACCGGCGGGGAACGCGCGCGGAGAAAAAGCATATAATGGATTGCAAACCAAGGTACTGCTGCTGGCCCGCCACCTGGAGCGGCTGCCGCAGGAACAGCAGGAGCGTATTTTGCGCAATTTCGAAGACACGATCGATACTTACCTGGACGCCATGAAGATCCGAAAACAGGAGGAACATCCTGGATGATGCGGCAGGGGGTGTTGACATTGTCAGGGGATGGTGCTATAATCCATTCCACAAACATCATTTTTAAAACCGATGAGCGAGAGAAGTAGAAACATGATCCCCGTATAAAGAGAGCCGCCGGCGATGGGAATGCGGTTGCGGGAACGGTTTTGAATGGCCTCGCGAGGGCGGCCCGAAAAGAAATGAGTAGGCGCCGACGGGAACCCTGTCCGTTATCAGTGGGGTGCATATGATGGTATGCAAAACGAGTGGGCGGCAGATGCCGTCAAACTGGGTGGTACCGCAGGAGCGTAAGCTTTTGTCCCTGTATGTGGGGGCAAAGGCTTTTTTTATTGCCATTCGGACGGGAAAAGAGGAATTTTTGAAATGATTCAGCCAAGTTGCGAAACCATCGAATCGTTGCGGGGCCAATACGATGTCGTCCCCCTTTGCAAAGAGATTTATGCCGACATTACCACGCCCATCGCGTTGCTGCAGAAAATCGCCTGCCGCAGCAGCCGGTATTTCCTGCTGGAAAGCGTAGAAGGCGGTGAAAAATGGGGGCGGTATTCTTTTTTGGGGTTTGACCCTGTTATGCGCGCTACCTGCCGGGAAGGCGTGGTGGAGCTGGAACGCGGCGGAACCCGGGAACGGATAGAGACCACGCGTCCAATGGAGGTGCTGCGGGGGATCATGTCCCGCTACCGCGCGCCGAAGCTACCCGGCCTGCCGCCCTTCGCCGGCGGTTTTGTGGGCTATTTCTCCTATGCGATGATCGGGTACGCCGAACCTACCCTGCACATCCGGCGGGGAGAGGCGGCCGATTTTGACGTGATGCTGTTCGACAAGGTGATCGCCTACGATCACCTGCGGCAGAAAATTGTGTTGGTGGCAAATATGCGCACGGACCGTATGATGGAAAATTACGGAAAGGCCGCGGCGGAACTGGAGAACCTGTCCGCTTTCGTCCGTTCCAGGGAACCCGCCCCGCCCCTGGGGGTGGCGGAGGCGCCGTCATTTTGCTGCAATATGACCAAGGAAGCCTATTGCGCTATGGTGGAGCGGGCAAAATCGTACATTCGCAACGGCGACATTTTTCAGGCGGTTTTGTCCCGCCGGTTTGAAAGCCCCTATTGCGGCAGCCTGCTCAGCGCGTACCGCGTGCTGCGCACGACGAACCCATCGCCCTATATGGTATTCCTCCATTTCGACGGGCAGGAGGTTATGAGCACCTCGCCCGAAACGCTGGTCCGGCTGCAGGACGGCAGGCTGACCACCTTCCCGGTGGCGGGATCCCGGCCCCGGGGCAAAACGGAGGAGGAAGACCAGGCGCTGGAACGGGAGCTGCTGGCGGATGAAAAGGAGCTTGCCGAACACAACATGCTGGTGGATTTGGGCCGCAACGATTTGGGCCGCATTTCCCGGTTTGGGTCGGTAAAGGTGACCGAGTATAAAATGATTCACCGGTATTCTAAGATCATGCATATCTGCTCCCGGGTAGAAGGGGACATTCTGGAAAACCGGGACGGACTGGATGCCGTCGAGTCCGTCCTTCCCGCGGGTACCCTGTCCGGCGCGCCTAAAATCCGCGCTTGCGAGATTATCGAAGAATTGGAGCCGGCGCCCCGGGACATTTATGGCGGGGCGCTGGGATACCTGGATTTTGCAGGCAACATGGATACCTGCATTGCCATCCGTATGGCGGTCAAACAGAATGGGCATGTGACGGTGCAGGCGGGCGGCGGAATTGTAGCCGACAGCGTCCCCGAAAAGGAATACGAGGAATCGGCCAACAAGGCCATGGCCGTGATGCAAGCGATTGAACGCGCGGGGGAGGTGGAGGGCTGATGGTCCTGCTTATCGACAATTACGACAGCTTTTCTTACAACCTGTTCCAACTGGCGGGCGGATTGGGGGCGCAAATCCAGGTTATCCGCAACGACGCGGCTACCGTTGCGGAAATTGCCGCCATGGCGCCTTCCCATATCATCCTCTCGCCAGGCCCGGGGTACCCGAAGGACGCGGGCATATGCGAGGAAACCGTGCGCCAATGCGGAGCTCAAATTCCGATTTTGGGCGTTTGCCTGGGCCATCAGGCTATCTGCGAGGCGTACGGCGGCCGCATTGTGCGGGCAAACCGCCTGATGCACGGCAAACAGAGCCGGGTGAAGGTGCACACCGGCTGCCCCTTGTTCGCCGGGCTGCCGGAACAGGTGGACGTGGCGCGGTACCATTCCCTGGTAGCGCAGCGGGAAACGCTGCCCGGCGTTTTGCGCGTGGTGGCGGAGGACGGCGCGGGAGAGATTATGGCGGTCAGCCACCGGGAATACCCGGTTTACGGCGTGCAGTTTCATCCCGAATCCATCCTGACCCCCCAGGGGGAACGGATGGTGGCGCAGTTTTTAAAAATCAAAACAGGAGGGATTCCGTTATGATACAGCAGGCGATCAATCAGGTGATGAACGGCAAGAATTTAGACTTTGACACCGCCAAAGCGGTGATGGGTGAAATGATGGACGGCACGGCCACACAGGCGCAAATGGGCGCGTTTTTGGCGGCCATGCGGATGAAGGGCGAGACCATCGAGGAAATTACGGCCTGCGCCACAGTGATGCGGGAAAAGGGCGTTCGAATCAATCCGGTCAGGCCGGTCATGGATATTGTGGGCACCGGCGGCGACGAGGTGGGAACCTTTAATATCTCGACCACCGCCGCGTTTGTGGTGGCGGCCGGCGGCGTGCCGGTGGCAAAGCACGGCAATCGCAGCGTATCCAGCAAAAGCGGCGCGGCCGACGTGCTGGAAAAATTGGGCGTGAACTTGGATCTGACGCCGGAACAGAGCGAAGAAATTTTGAAGGACAGCGGCATGTGTTTTTTGTTTGCGCCCGCTTACCATTCCTCCATGAAATACGCGGCCCCTGTGCGCAGGGAAATGGGGGCGCGGACCATCTTCAACATTTTGGGGCCGCTCTCCAACCCGGCGGGCGCCACCATGCAGCTTTTGGGGGTGTATGACTCCCGTCTGGTGGAACCGTTGGCTCAGGTGCTGGCAAACCTGGGGGTGGTACGGGGGTTTGTGGTATGCGGCGGCGACGGATTAGACGAAATTACCCTGACCGGCGTGACCCATGTGTGCGAAATCCGGTTTGGTAAGCTGACTCCATATGAAATCTCTCCCGAACAGTTCGGGCTGTCCCGGTGCCGGCTGCCGGAACTGCTGGGCGGCAGCCCGGAGGAAAACGCCAGGATTACCGAAGCGGTATTGTCCGGCGCGCTCCGCGGCCCCAAGCGGGACGTGGTGGTGTACAACGCCGCCATGGCACTGTATCTGGGGATTGACGGGGTGACGGTGTCCGACTGTATTAAAATGGCGCGGGATTTGATCGACAGCGGCAAAGCCATGGCAAAACTGCGGGAATTCCGGGAGCTGACCAACAAGGCAAAAGAAGAAAAGGAAAATAAGGCGCCGTTTTCGTGAGAGGCGGATTGCTGCAGCGCGCCGCCGGGCGCGGAAGGATGGGATTGGCACATGATTTTAGATACGCTGGCCGCCGCCGCCAGGGCGCGGGTGGCCGAATCCAAAAAAGAAGTACCACCAAAGGAGATGCGCCGCCGGGCGGAAACGATGGACCGGGGCGGGAACTTTCCCTTCGAGCGGGCGCTTGCGGGGGAAGGCATCCATTTTATCTGCGAGGTCAAGCGCGCTTCCCCCTCCAAGGGGATTATCGCGCGGGAATTCCCTTATTGCGGCATCGCGCGGGAGTATCAAGCGGCGGGCGCTTCTTGTATTTCAGTGCTGACGGAGCCGACTCAATTTTTAGGGAATGACATCTACCTCAAAGAGATTCGAGATGCCGTGACCTTGCCGCTGCTGCGCAAGGACTTTACGGTGGACGAATACCAGATCGATCAGGCAAAGGTGCTGGGTGCGGACGCGGTGCTGCTCATCTGCGCGTTGCTGGACAGCGTCACTTTGGAGCGCTTTCTCGACCGGTGCGGGGCGCTGGGCCTTTCTGCGCTGGTGGAGGCCCATGACGCGGCGGAATTGAAAATGGCGTTGGATGCAGGCGCGCGGCTGATCGGGGTTAACAACCGGGATTTGCGCGATTTTACGGTAGACCTGCAGAACAGCGTGCGGCTGCGGGAGCTTGCGCCGCCAGCGGTGACGTTCGTGGCGGAAAGCGGTATCAAAACGCCTGAAGACGTGGCTCTGCTGCACAGGGCGGGGGTCAACGCCGTGCTGATTGGGGAAACGCTGATGAAAAGCCCAAACAAGCGGTCGGCCCTGGATAAACTAAGGGGGAATACGGGATGAAAATTAAGCTGTGCGGCCTGACGCGGGAGCAGGACATCGAAGCGGCAAACCGCTGTGCCCCGGATTTTGTGGGCTTTGTGTTTGCCGAAAGCCGGCGGCGGATCAGCATGGAAACAGCCAGCCGGTTCCGTCGGATGCTCGCTCCGGAAATCCGCACAGTTGGCGTGTTCGTCAACGCGCCCATAGAGCAGATCGAAACGTTATGCAAGGAAAAAACCATCACGCTGATTCAGCTCCACGGCGACGAAGACGCAGCGTATTGCGCGGAGATCCGCCGGCGCACCGGCGTGCCGGTAATCCGTGCAGTGCGGGTTCGGTCGGCGGAGCAGATCCGGCAGGCGGAAGGGGAAGCGTGCGACTGCTTGCTGCTGGACGCCGCCGCCGAAGGCGCCTATGGCGGTAGCGGAACGCGTTTCGATTTATCCCTGATCCCACCCCTTCAAAAGCCGTTTTTTCTGGCGGGCGGGCTGGACGAAAACAACCTGATCCAAGCGGCGGCGCAGTGCCGCCCGTGGGCGGTGGATGTGAGCAGCGGGGCGGAAACCTGCGGGTTAAAAGACGCAGAAAAGATGGCCCGGCTGACGGCCCTTGTGCGTCAATGGAACAGCGCGCAGAAATTGGCGGATACCAGGGAAATTTGAAAACAGCGTTTTTTCATGGTATAATCGTTCGCGCCGGACAGGCGCGGCAGCCCAAAGGGACCTGGGCGGGAGAAAGGATGAGTCAATCATGATGCAAAAAGGACGGTTTGGCATACATGGCGGCCAGTATATTCCGGAGACGTTGATGAACGCCGTGATCGAGCTGGAACAAGCGTACGACCATTATAAGAAAGACCCGGCTTTTCAGGCGGAACTGCACGACCTGCTGGTCCATTACGCGGGGCGGCCCTCGATGCTGTATTATGCGGAAAAAATGACCAGGGATCTGGGCGGCGCGAAGATCTATTTAAAGCGGGAGGATTTAAACCATACCGGCTCCCATAAGATCAACAATGTGCTGGGACAGGTGCTGCTGGCAAAAAAAATGGGCAAGACCCGGGTCATCGCCGAAACGGGCGCGGGCCAGCACGGGGTGGCCACCGCAACCGTGGCTGCTTTAATGGACATGGAGTGCGAAGTATTCATGGGCAAAGAGGATACCGACCGGCAGGCGCTTAACGTTTACCGCATGGAATTGCTGGGCGCTAAGGTGCATGCGGTGACCAGCGGCACCCAAACGCTAAAGGACGCGGTTAACGAGACGCTGCGCGAATGGACGCAGCGGGTTGCGGACACCCATTATGTGCTGGGTTCGGTAATGGGTCCGCACCCTTTTCCCACCATTGTGCGGGATTTCCAAAGCGTCATCGGCCGCGAGGTGCGCGCCCAGATGCTGGAGCGGGAGGGAAAACTGCCCGACGCGCTGCTGGCCTGCGTGGGCGGGGGAAGCAACGCCATGGGGCTGTTTTATGATTTTATCGGGGAGAAACAGGTTCGTCTGATCGGCTGCGAGGCCGCCGGGCTGGGGGCGGATACCGACCGCACCGCCGCCACGGTAACCACCGGTTCGGTGGGCATTTTCCATGGAATGAAATCGTACTTCTGCCAGGATGAATTCGGCCAGATCGCGCCGGTCTATTCCATTTCCGCGGGGCTCGATTACCCCGGCGTGGGGCCGGAGCATGCCAATTTGCATGATACCGGACGGGCGGAGTATGTGCCGGTGACCGACACCGAAGCGGTCGAGGCGTTCGAATATCTTTCCCGGACCGAGGGGATTATTCCGGCGATTGAAAGCGCCCATGCGGTGGCCTACGCCAAAAAGTTGGCGCCCACCATGGAAAAGGACCAGACAATCGTCATCTGCCTGTCGGGCAGGGGAGACAAAGACGTGGCCGCCATCGCGCGGTACAGGGGGGTGCAGGTTTATGAATAAAATCGAACAAGCCTTTGGGCGGGGGAAGTCGTTTATTCCCTTTATAACCGCCGGGGACCCTGCGCTGGAGGTGACCGAAAAGCTGATTCCCGCCATGGCTGACGCGGGCGCGGATTTGATCGAAATCGGCATCCCCTTCTCTGACCCGGTGGCCGAGGGACCGGTGATCCAGCGGGCGGATATCCGGGCGCTTGCGGGCGGCGCAACCACGGCTAAAATTTTCGAAATGCTGCGCAGGGTGCGCGCTCGATGCAGCGTACCGCTGGCGGTGATGACCTATGTCAACCCGGTCTTTACCTTTGGTCCCGACCGGTTTATGCGGGAATGCGCCGCGGCGGACGTATGCGCAATCATCGTGCCGGATGTGCCCTACGAGGAACAGGAGGAGCTGAAGCCCTACTGCGCAAAGCATGGGGTTGCGCTGATCTCCATGATCGCGCCAACCTCCCGGGACCGGATTTGCCGAATCGCCCGGGAAGCGGAAGGCTTTTTATACTGCGTTTCTTCCCTGGGCGTGACCGGGGTGCGGCGCGACCTGGACGGCGATGTAGACGGGATGATCGGCGCCGTCCGGCAGGTTTCCAGAATCCCCTGTGCGGTGGGATTCGGCATCTCCACGCCGGAGCAGGCGGCCCAAATGGCTAAGCGGGCGGACGGTGTGATTGTGGGCAGCGCCATTGTGAAGCTGGTGGAAAAATATGGCGCGGATTGTGTGGAGCCGGTGGCCGGTTATGTGCGCCAAATGAAAGAAGCGGTTCGCCGGGGGTAAACGGCGGACCGGAAAAGAAAAATCCGGGGGAGGCATGAGTCTCCCCCGGATTTTCATATATTATACAGCAATATTCCATTCAGCCGTGCGACAAAAGCAAACAAAAAAACGGCGGGGCGGGGCGTAAGATGAAAGTGGCGGATCCGGCTGGAAAATAGGAAAAGGGCGGTGTCTTTCAAAACCATATAATCCCGCCGCTTTTAGATAGGATGTATAGAAAATACAACCATTTTCCATCAGATGGACAAAAATGTGAAAAAACCATAAACTTTTTATTGGAACGATTGCATGGTATGGGCAAATGGTATATAATTAATCAATAATGTTGGGTAACTTTATGAAATACGAATAATACGAATTAAAATAACGGAAGGGGACATCCAAGTGAAACAGTATGCAGCAAGCAACATCAAAAATATCGCGTTGGCGGGACATTCTAATTCAGGGAAAACTTCCCTGGCAGAGGCGCTTTTGTATCTGGCCGGCGCAACCGACCGGCTGGGAAAGACGGCGGAGGGAAACACGGTCTGCGATTATGACAGCGAGGAAATAAGGCGCCAGGTGAGCGTGGCCACCGCGATTGCTCCGTTGGAGTGGAAGGGCGATAAAATTAATTTGTTGGATACCCCTGGTTTGTTCGATTTTGCGGGCGGCGTCAGCGAGGGGATCCGCGCGGCTGACTGCGTTTTGATTACCATTTCCGGCAAGTCCGGCGTGGCGGTGGGCACCGAAAAGGCGTTCGAAGCGGCCTGCAAGCGGAATATTTCCAAAGCGTTTTTCGTCAATAAAATGGATTCGGAATCCGCCGACTTCTATAAGGTGTTCGAGAGCCTGAAAGCGCAATTCGGCCCCGCGGTGTGCCCCATTGTAGTGCCTTATGTGGTGGAACATCGGGTGCAGTGCTACATCAATATGCTGGAATACAAGGCATACGCCTACCAAAACGGCAAGGTGGCCGAAGTGCCTATTCCCGATATGGGAACCAGGCTGGACGGACTGCGCACCGCTATCAACGAGGCAGTGGCGGAAACCAGCGACGAAATGTTTGAAAAGTATTTTTCCGGCGAGACATTCACACCGGAAGAGATGATCGTGGGTGTCAGCACCGGCGTGCGCAACGGCACCATTTTCCCCGTTTTCTGCGGTTCCGCCATGACCACCGACGGTGTGGACCAGCTGATGAAGGGCATTTCCTGGCTCATGCCCAACGCCGCTTACAAGGACGAACTGGCGGCGGATGAAGCGGGAGAGCCGGTGGAATTGACCGCGGACGAAAATGAGCCCGCGGCCGCTATGGTGTTCAAGACGGTTGCCGACCCCTTTGTGGGAAAGCTGTCGTACATAAAAGTGATTTCCGGCAAAATCGCACCGGAAACCCAGTTGGTGAACATGCGTACCGGCGCGGCGGAAAAGCTGGGCAAACTGGTGACCATCAGGGGCAAGAAGCAGGAGGACTGCCCCGTGCTGGCCGCAGGGGACATTGGTGCGGTAGCCAAGCTGCAGCAGACCAATACGGGCGACACGCTGTGCGCCCCCGTCCGCAAGGTGGTTTTAGACGGGGTGGACTTCCCCAAACCCTCCCTTTCGATGGCGATTCTGCCGCAAAAGAAAGGGGACGAGGATAAAATCGCCCAGGGATTGGCACGGCTGGCGGAGGAAGATCCGACCATCCGGTTCGAAACCAATACCGAAACCCATCAGATGGTTTTGTCCGGCTTGGGCGAACAGCATCTGGACGTGGTGGCCTCAAAGCTCAAAAGCAAATTTGGCGTGGATGTGGTCCTGGAGCGGCCCCGTGTCGCGTACCGGGAGACCATCCGCAAAAAGGTACAGGTCCAGGGCCGGCACAAAAAACAGACCGGCGGCCATGGCCAGTTCGGAGACGTATGGATTGAATTCGAACCCTGCGACTGCGAGGGGCTGGAGTTTGCAGAGCGCGTGGTGGGCGGCGCGGTGCCGAAGGGCTTTTTCCCGGCGGTGGAAAAAGGCCTGCGCGAGTGCATTGTCAGGGGCACGCTGGCGGGCTACCCGGTGGTGGGCCTGAAAGCGACCTTGTACGACGGTTCTTACCATCCGGTGGATTCTTCCGAAATGTCCTTTAAGCTGGCGGCGGCGCTGGCGTACAAGGCGGGTATTCCCCAGGCTGCCCCAGTGCTGCTGGAGCCTATTTCCAGCGTGCGCGTGGTGGTGCCCAACGACGATATGGGCGATGTCATCGGCGAGATCAACAAGCGCCGCGGACGTGTGCTGGGCATGAATCCTATCGACGACGGCCGCCAGGAAGTAGAGGCCGAAGCGCCCATGGCCGAAATGTACGACTTTTCCACCTTTATCCGCCAGGCAACCCAGGGCCGGGGCAGCCTGGAATTTGCCTTCGCCCGGTACGAGGAGGCGCCGCCCATGGTCGCCCAGAAGGTCATTGAGGAAGCAAAGGATCAAATGGAAGACGCGTAACGCGAAATACAAAGCGGCAAGACCAGGGCCGCCGGTCATCGACCGGCGGCCCATTTTGCTAAATTTTTGTTGGTTATAAGAGAGGGGAAGGATAGAAGTTCTGGGGGTTTGTGCATCCGCCGGCGATTTCGTGTTCGTAAATGAATCATTGTTTGGGCGGCCGCAAGCGAATTAACCCCCAAGCCGACGGCGAAATAAACGGTACATTTTTTCTATTAGTCCTAGTAATGGAGTCTTTCCGTTGGCGGGATATTTCCGTTTGTTTCGTGCTGATTTACCAGTTGGAGGATTTGCTGGAATACCCGCCGTAAACTGCGTTTTCTGCCGCCGTGGGTTACCCTGTTGTAACCAAGCACCCCAAAGATTACAAAAGGATTACAATATAGTTAAATGTTTGTCACAATGATTCCATTTTGAAAAAACATGTGATAAGCTATCTTTGTAATCAAAAGATAGGGAGGTATCACAATCATGACAAAAAATATTTTCCGCAGCATCTTACCGTATTTATTTATCGGCGCGGTTCTGGCGTCCACCATCGTTCTGTTGCTGATACCTTCTGCGGGTGGCGGCGTCGTCACCATGTAACAAAGCGCAACCCTTTGCGAAAGGGATTGCCAAAGCAAAACGGAAAAGCGGCGAGATCGTCTCGCCGCTTTTTTATTATGCTTTAGCAAGTAGGGTACATAGCGAAGCGTTGTACCCTACAAAAAACCACCCGCTAGGCGGGTGGGATTAGGAGC